>JAZNCR010000196.1:0-7764 GCA_045587605.1 Eubacteriales bacterium | reverse complement strand
ATGAAATTGTCTTCCTAAGACCGCTTGGCCTCCGACTTGTGATGCTTTTATGTGAGACCGAGGAGCTCTGCCGCATTCTCGCCGTAGATGCGCTCGGGGAGGCCGAGGTGCCTGCAGTAGGCGAGCGTTCCGGCGGGATCCGCCCAGGGGAGGTCGCTGGCGAAGAGAATACGCGCGGGATCGTGCTCGGTGAGAATTTTTTTGACGAGAGGAGCAAGCGCGGGATCCTTTGCCATTTCGTCCGAGAGGGAGGTATCGATGTAGATGCGCGTGCCGACGAGAAGGTCGAGGACGGCGGCAGATTCGTTCATGCCGCCGACGTGCGCGGCAATCAGCGTAAGGGAAGGGAAGCGGTCCAGCACGCGGCGGAGCATGGCGGGGGTGGCATGGGGGTGTGTCGGCGACACGGGATCAAAGCCCGCGTGCGTGATGACGAAAAGACCGCGGTCAGCGCATCCGCCGAGGATAGGCGCAAAGCGGGGATCGTCGATTTCAATGCCGACGTAGTCGGGATGAATTTTGATGCCGCGGATGCCTGCGGCGACGATGCGGTCGAGCTCGGCGTCAATCCGTTCACTCTCGGGATGCACCGAGCCGAGCGCAATCAGCATTCCGCCGCGCCGATTGAGCGAGACGGCAAAGTCGTTGACCTTGGTCTCCTGGTGCGCATTGGTGGCGATATTGCAGACGACGCCGCAGTCTATTCCCGCACGCTGAAGCGCTTTCTCGGCGGCGGCAGCGGTGCCGTCGGTTATGGGGATATAGCCGAACGGGGCGGCGTTTGCCGAGAGAGCAGCAATTGCGCGCGGAGCGAGATGGTCGGGGAAACAGTGGGTATGAAAATCAATGCGCATAGGAAAATCGCTCCTTTTGGCCGTGTTTTTTTCATCATAACGCAGAATTTTTTTTTTGTCAAAGACAAAAGGGAAATATTTTGTCGAATTTACAATTTGTTCACAATTATTTTGGCCTGAATCTTGCGAAAAAAATATGCACATGATATAATGATATTATAATTGGGGAAGAATAGTTGTTTTATGCTTTTGAAAGCTTTTTCCTCAAAAATCCGCGTGTGCGGAAAGTGTATGCATAGGCAAAACCGTCGCCGCCTCTGTATATGTCCCCTTTGGTTTATTATTATGATGCGACGGAGAAAGAGGCTTTTTATGGACCAGAACACAAACCCGTCCACCGAGCGCTCGAAGAAGACGATCCGCACCAAGACGGCTGAGATGCTGCGCAATATGCTGCACACCATCGATGCCGCATCCTCCGATGCTGCCGGAGCTAAGGGTACGATGTCCGCGCGCGAGCGGATCGGCGCTCTGCTTGACCAGGGAACTTTTGTCGAGCTTGGCGCATACCGCTGCCGCCGTGCCGAGGATGAGGAGCTTGAAGGCGTTATCTGCGGATACGGTGCAATCGGCGAGCGTCTTGTATTCTGCTTTGCGCAGGACTTCGGCCGCATGAAGGGTGCGTTTGACGACGTACAGGCGGCAAAGATCGAACAGCTTTACACGATGGCACTCAAGAACGGTGCGCCCGTGATCGGTATTTTTGACAGCGCAGGCGCGCTGGTTTACGACGGCGTTGCCGCCCTTGCCGGCTACGGCCGCTTCATGCGCTGTGTATCGCGTGCATCGGGTGTGATTCCGCAGATCGCCGTGATTCCCGGTGTATGCGCCGGCTCTGCCGCCGCGATTGCCGCAATGTTTGATTTTGCCATTACCGTCAAGGACAAGGCACAGTTCTACGTCAACTCGCCCTTCCTTATCGGCGGTGATGCAGGTACGGCAGAGTTTACTGCAGAGAACGGACTGACTGCACTGACGGCAGACGACGAGATCGGTGCGTATACTGCCGCTCGTGCGCTCTTCTGCTGCCTGCCGCAGAACAATGCTGAGGGCGCGGTGGATACCTTCCTGACCGACGACCTCAACCGTCAGCTGACCGTCGACGGTCTGCTTGAGAATCCTGCATACGATATGTCCGCTCTTGTTTCGGCGATCGCCGACGGCGGCGACGTGACCGAGCTTTACGCCGGATACGCACCCGAGATGATGACCGCGCTGGCCTCGGTCGGCGGTCGTGTGATCGGCGTCGTGGCAAACCGACCTGCTGAGCGCGGCGGTGTGATCACCGTCGGTGCTGCCCGCAAGGCCGCACGCTTCGTCAGCTTCTGCGACAGCTTCAATCTGCCTTTGCTTACGCTGGTTGATTCGATCGGCCTTGACGTCTCTGCTGAGGCCGAGGGCTCGCCCTATGCATGTGAGCTTGCCCGTCTGGCTTCTGCCTATGCCGCTGCCGCTTGCCCCAAGATCAGCGTTGTGGTCGGCTCGGCCTACGGTGCCGCATACACCCTGATGGGCTCGAAGGCGCTCGGCGCCGATATGGCCTTTGCGCTTGAGCGCTCCGCCATCAGCGTGCTTTCTCCCGATGCTGCCGTTGCATTCCTTTGGAATGACCGCGTTGAGGGCGATACGCCGGCTGAGGCGCGTGCCGAGCTTGAGGCTGAGTGGCGCGCGGTTTGCGCAACGCCGGCAGATGCCGCAGTTAAGGGTGAGATCGACGATATTATTTCCACCTGCGAGCTGCGTCAGCGCGTTTGTGCGGCCTTTGAAATGCTCGCCGCCAAGAGCGAGCTTCCTCCGATGCGCCGTCACGCGAATCTTCCGCTGTAAGGGGGGAGAGCAATGCTGCCTGTAAATTCCATGATCGGTCTTCTTGCTTCGGTCGGTAATGCTGCCAATATTGAAGACGTAATGAATAACGGCATGACGCTGGGGGAACGGTTGACTTACGGTTTGCAGATGACCGGAATCGGTTTGCTTACGATTTTTGCGGTGCTCGGCATCATCTATCTGACGATGCTGCTTTTCCGTCTTGCGTTCTACGATATTCCGAATCGCCGCAAGCAGTCGGGTAAGGCCGAAGCCGCCTCTGCGCCTGCTCCGGTGACTGCAGCGCCGGCACCTGCCGCACCGACGGCTCCCGCGCAGGACGATGCGATTATCGCCGTTCTGACGGCTGCCGTTGCCGCGATCCTCGCCGATGAGGCCGCCGCAAACGGAACGGCTCCGCTTCCGTTCCGCGTCGTTTCCTTCCGCCGCGCCGCAAAGGGCTGTGGCTGGAACAGCAAGTCCTGATTTTTCTTAACGATTATACGAAAGGTTGGAATGAATACCATGAGAAACTTTACGATTTCTGTTAACGGTGTCAGCTATCAGGTAACGGTCGAAGAAAACGGCGCAGCTGCCGCTGCACCCGCTCCTGTTGCCGCTCCTGCTCCCGCTGCTGCCCCTGCACCCGCTGCTGCCCCTGCACCCGCCGCTGCACCCGCACCCGCTGCCGCTCCTGCTCCCGCTCCCGCTGCTGCTCCTGCTCCCGCAGGTCCTGCAGGCTCGACTAAGGTTACCGCGCCGATTCCCGGCACGATTCTTGATATTCGTGTCAAGCCGGGCGATGCGGTCAAGAGCGGTGACATTCTCTGCATCCTTGAGGCAATGAAGATGGAGAACGAAATTTGCGCGCCCTGCGACGGTACCGTTGCTACGGTTGAGACCACCAAGGGCAGCTCTGTTGATTCCGGCGCACTGCTGATCACGCTCGCTTAAGTGCACGGAAGGAGGAAACACTTCCATGCTTGATACGATACGTGCCATTCTCGCGTCAACGGGGCTGGCAGATCTTGTCGCCGATCCCGCGATGCTTGTCAAAACCTTGGTGATGTATGTGATCGTCGCTGTACTGGTCTATCTCGCCATTGTCAAAAAATTCGAGCCCCTGCTGCTTCTGCCGATTGCGTTCGGTATGCTTTTGGCCAATCTGCCGGGTGCTGAGCTGATGCATATGGAGCTCTTCCTTGAGGATAAGCTGGATATTATCCGCGTCGTCAAGGAGGGAGGTCTGCTTGATTTGCTCTACCTCGGCGTAAAGCTGGGTATCTATCCGTCGCTGATCTTTATCGGCATCGGTGCGATGACCGACTTCTCGCCCTTGATTGCCAACCCGATCAGCCTTCTGATCGGTGCGGGCGCACAGCTCGGCGTTTTCGTCGCCTTCTCGGGTGCACTGCTGATCGGCTTCGTGCCCGAAGCGGCAGCTGCAATCGGTATCATGGGCGGTGCGGCCGGCCCGACGGCGATCCTCGTCACAAAGACGCTTGCTCCCGTTCTGCTCGGCCCGATTGCGATTGCCGCTTACAGTTATATGGCGCTGATTCCGATGATTCAGCCCCCCTTCATGAAGCTGCTGACCACCAAGAAGGAGCGCGCGATCGTCATGACCAACCTGCGCCCCGTTTCGCAGGTGGAGAGAATCGTTTTCCCGATCGTCACCACCATCGTAGTGTGCTTGATTATTCCCGATGCGGCTCCCCTTGTGGGCTGCTTGATGTTCGGTAATCTGCTCAACGTCTGCGGCGTGACCGACCGTCTCTCAAAGACTGCGCAGAACGAGCTGATCAACATTGTCACTATCTTCCTCGGTGTAACGGTAGGTGCAACGGCAAATGCGGAGAACTTCCTGTCTATCCAGACCCTGAGCATCATCGCGCTCGGTCTTTGCGCGTTCACCATTTCGACCTGCGGCGGACTTCTGACCGCGAAGCTGCTCAATCTGCTGACCGGTGGCAAGATCAATCCGCTCATCGGCTCTGCCGGTGTTTCGGCCGTTCCCATGGCTGCCCGCGTATCGCAGATGGTCGGACAGAAGGAGAATCCTTCGAACTTCCTTCTGATGCATGCAATGGGCCCCAATGTGGCAGGTGTAATCGGTTCTGCGGTTGCGGCCGGTGTGTTCCTGTCCTGGTTCGCATAAGATACATAACGAAAAAATTGTTTGGAGAAGATTATGGCTCAAGTAAAAATAACCGAAACCGTTCTGCGCGACTCGCATCAGTCTCTGATTGCAACGCGTATGACGACCGAAGAAATGCTGCCCATTCTCTCTATGCTTGACGAGGTGGGCTACCACTCCCTTGAGGCGTGGGGCGGTGCAACCTTTGACGCCTGCCTGCGCTTCCTTGATGAGGATCCGTGGGACCGTCTGCGCAAGATCCGCGCGTCGGTAAAGAATACCAAGCTGCAGATGCTCTTCCGCGGACAGAATATTCTCGGCTACCGCCATTACTCGGATGATGTCGTCGAATATTTTGTGCAGAAGTCGATTGCAAACGGTATTGATATTCTGCGTATTTTCGATGCACTCAACGACCCGCGCAACCTCAAAACCGCCATTGAGGCCACCCGCCGTGAGGGCGGCCACGTTCAGGCGGCAATCTGCTATACCACCAGCCCCTTCCACAGCAACGAGGGCTTTGCCGATTATGCACGCCAGCTGGAGGAGATGGGTGCGGACTCGATCTGCATCAAGGATATGTCCGGTCTGCTCAAGCCGTATGACGCGTATGATCTCGTTCGCGCCATCAAGGCAAAGGTCAGCCTGCCCGTTCAGCTGCATACCCACTATACGTCGGGTCTGGCTTCCATGACCCTGCTCAAGGCAATTGAGGCGGGCGTTGACGTGGTGGATACTGCGATTTCTCCCATGGCACTCGGCACCTCTCAGCCTGCAACCGAGCCGATGGTTGCCGCACTTGCCGGCACCGAGTATGATACCGGTCTTGATCTTGGCAAGCTTGACGAGATCCGCCGTTATTTCGCTCCTCTGCGTCAGAAGTACCTTGAATCCGGCCAGATGGATACCAAGGTGATGGGTGTTGACGTTAACGCACTGCTCTATCAGGTACCGGGCGGAATGCTCTCCAACCTTGTCTCCCAGCTCAAGCAGGCAGGCAAGTCCGAGAAGCTGACCGAGGTGCTTGAGGAAGTACCGCGCGTCCGTGCCGATGCAGGCTATCCGCCGCTCGTTACGCCCAGCTCCCAGATCGTCGGTACGCAGGCCGTGCTTAACGTTCTGATGGGCGAGCGCTACAAGATGGTCAACGGCGAGTTCAAGGGTATCATCCGCGGCGAATACGGTAAGGCACCCATGGAGGTCGATCCCGAGTTCCGCCGCCGCATCATCGGCGATGCAGAGCCGATTACCTGCCGTCCGGCAGATCAGCTTGCCCCCGAGCTTGAGACCCTCCGTCAGAAGGCCGCACAGTATATCGAGCAGGATGAGGACGTCCTCTCCTATGCGCTCTTTGAGCAGGTTGCCGTCAAGTTCTTTGAGAGACGCAAGGCAAAAAAATACAATATCGACGCGGCAAATGCCGATGCCAATCTCGGCATCCACAGCGTTTGATGAAAAATTGATTTTTCGGGGATTTCCCGAAGCCGAAAAGAGTCCGTACCGATCTTCGTGTACGGACTCTTTTCTGCGCGCAGATGAAATTTCTCGCGTCGAAAAACACCGGCAGTTCTTGACAGGGAGATGGGGGGTATGTATAATAAGGACAAGGTGGAAAAACCTGACGTTTTTCAAGGGCTTTGTCATAAATAATGCTAAGGAGAATTCGAGATGAAGAAAAGTGTTTTTTTGCTTTTGCTTTTGTGCGCAGGCATCATATTGACGGGATGCGGTGTTTCCGAAGAAATGTTAGCATCGGTTCAGGCCGATTATGATGCCCGATTCGAGTCCCTTTCGTCGACGGTTTCGGCAGATTATACGGCAAAGATCGGGGAGCTTGAGTTGACGGTTGATGCGCTGAAAACCGAGCTTGAGGCAGCTCGGACGCAGCTTGACGCGATGTCGGAGAACGAGAGCTCGGCCAGAGAAAAGGGCTGGATTATTGTGACCGATTACGTTGACGCGAACGGAAGCCGTGATGTTTCGGCCGATATACAGAAGCTGATTGACGATAATCCCCGCCGCACGCTGTATTTCCCCGACGGGGTATATCTCTTGAACAGTCCGATCTGCACCCCGGCCGATCCCAATAAGAGTGTAGATCTCAGACTTTCCAATTACGCCATTCTGCGCGCAGGATCGGGCTGGAAATCGGAGGAAGCCATGGTCCGTCTGGGGGGAAGCCATCCCTCGAGCATCATTGATACGGCGGGCAGCTTCTATTCGCTGACCGGCGGTATCATTGACGGCAGCGGCAAAGCAGACGCCGTCTCGATCGAGAGCGGACGCGAAACGGCGATCCGCGATCTGTCCATCAAAAATGCCGTGATCGGTATCCATATTCATAAGGGCTCAAACAGCGGTTCTTCGGATGCGGATATCTACAATGTCAATATTGTCGGCACACGAACCAACGATTCCATCGGTGTGCTGATCGAAGGCAATGACAACACCTTAACCAATCTGCGCATTGCGGGTGTGCAGTACGGTGTACGGCTGGAGGCGGCGGGCAATATGCTGCGCAACGTGCATCCGCTCTATACCGGAGGCACGACCTATTCGGGCAGCTACGGCTTTTATGATACGGCGGGGACCAACTGGTACGACTATTGCTACAGCGACCAGTTCCGCGTGGGCTTCTATATCAAGGGTGATCAGGCTAACGTATACAACAATTGCTTCTGCTACTGGTATTCGGGCGAGGGCGCAAGACAGACCGCAATCCGCTCGGGCGGTATGTTTAATTCGCTCGTTTCAAATATCCGTGTCGGCTTCCACAAGGATGCGCAATACGTCTATTTGCTTGAGGTTGGCAAGGAAGGCGGAAATGGTGTGATCGAATATGCGATTGTCAACAGAGCAGAGCTGAAGAACGCGGCGCATGAGCCGCATTTGACCGGTAAGCTGATCGTTTCCTGACGAAAAAAAGAGGAAGCCGCGCATTTAGCGTGATGTCCTTAACGGACAAAT
>JAZNCR010000195.1:0-5729 GCA_045587605.1 Eubacteriales bacterium | reverse complement strand
CCGTCGTCTCGGGCTCGGCCGTCGTCTCGGGCTCGGCCGTCGTTTCCGGCTCGGCCGTCGTCTCGGGCTCAGCCGTCGTTTCCTCGGTGGCCGTCGTTTCCTTATCCCTGAGTCCGCTGAGGAAGTCTCCGATCCCGGCAGGGGCCAGCAGACGCTCACGCAGCGTTCCGGTCAGTACGTCAATGACCAATACCTCCTGCCCGCTCTCGGACAGCGCAAGGGCAAGTCCGGCCTCATCCAACAGCACGGAGACGGTTTCCTCAGCCGTCGTCTCGGGCTCGGCCGTCGTTTCGGGCGCGGCCGTCGTTTCAGGCGCGACCGTCGTTTCAGGTGTGGCCGTTGTTTCAGGCGCGGCCGTCGTTTCAGGCTCGGCCGTTGTTTCAGGCGCAGCCGTCGTTTCCTGCTTTTCCTGCTCTACACGCAGGATGGCTTGCTTCAGCTCTTCTGCGAAGCGGGGGTTTTGCCCCGCGATCCGATCGGCATATACGGGATCAACCAGATACACCGCCTCGGCCAGCTCGTGGCTGATCGAGCCGAGCGCATACCAGTTTCCGGTGTCAAGCTTATCCACCACCGTCTCGTTTTTCTTCACCGGGTTCGGCAGAATGCCGTTGTCGCTTCGGCCGTAGTCGGGCGTATAATCAAAGGAGAGGCCGCGCGAATCGGTTACGGGGTCGTAATCGCTTTCGATCAGCGCGCCGGTATCGTCAAGGGAATAGTAGACTGTCTCTGTGCCGCCCTCCGCATCGGTCTTTTCGACCCGAAAAAGCGGGCGGTCCTCGGCGTCTCTGGTGTAGGCGGGAACAATGTCGCCGTAGCTGTATCGACCGATCGGCGTTCCGTCCGCGTTGGCCAACGCCAGCGTTCCGCTGCCAAGGTCGGCAATGATATAGCCGCCGTAAAGCTCGACGGCAAGCCTGTCGGCACTTGATGCAATCTCACGGGGAAACCGCTCCCCGTCCTCTTCGTACTGCACGGTCTGTGTGATATAGACGGTTTTCGTTCCGCTCACCAGCCGCTTCATGGGAACGAAGCCTGCGCGGTCAAGCGGCACGCGGACAAGCCGCATCCCCTCGTGCCAGTCGGCATAAGAGATCACATCGGTCTCGGTGCGCACCGCATAAACCGCTTTGCCGTCGTTCGGCATATCGACGCCCCCGGTTGGCGGGGTAAGAATATCGCCGATCCTGTCTCCGACAGAAAGTTCCGCCAGATGTGACTCAAGTGCCTGCTGCCCGGGCGATTTGGTCTCCTCGGGGCGGCGCGTCGTTTCGGCAGGACCGCCGGTCGGCGGGGCTTCAATCGGCACCATGTACCGGGAACGGTACACCATTGCCGCCGTACAGAGCACGGCAAGCAAAAGGACCGGCAGAACACGGCCCAAAATACGTTTTGCTTTTTCAACCATAAATTAACCTCTCGATCGGCATATCTGCAAACAGGGACGGGGGGGGCTGCCGATCATTTGTGATATTTTCCGCCGTGGGAAATGGACAGCGCGCGGTAAACGGCCTCCAGAAGAATGACCTGCATCAGCTGATGCGGAAAGGTGAGCTTGGAGACGGAGAGGCGATGCGCGCAGGCGGCCTTCACCGATTCGTCAAGCCCGTGTGAGGAGCCGATGACCGCGCAGATACAGCCCGCTTCGGCCGCACCGCGCTCGAGCAGGGCCGAGAGTCCGTGGGAATCGGTTTGCTTGCCCTCGATGCAGAGCGCGATTTTCATCGCGCGGGGGGGCATAGCGGCAAGAATCCGCTCGGCTTCCTCGCGCAGTGCGGCCGCAATCTGTGCAGGGGAGGGATCGTCGGGCAGACGCGCCTCCTTGAGCGAAATGATCTCGGGACGGCAGTACGCGCCGAGCCGTTTGGTATATTCGGCCACTGCCTCGCGGAGATAGCATTCCTTGAGGGTGCCGACGGTAATGAGCTTGAACTGCAGCATAATTCTACCTTTCATCTAAGCCCGACGGTGCGCCGCAGAGAACGACGGCCGCATCGGGGGCGGCAATGGCGAGCTTCAGTCCACCGCCGTTCTCGCAGAGGCGCGGACCGAGCGCGCCGCACAGCTCGGCATAGGCGGTGTCGGGGGTGTTATTCTCCTCCGAGAGATGCGCCAGCATCAGTGCACGCATCCCCGCGTCGGCCAGCTCCTCGGCAAATGCCGCGCAGTCCGGGCCGGACAGGTGCCCGAAGCGAGAGGCGATCCGCCGCTTCAGATCTGCCGGATAGCGGCCGCAGCGCAGCATATCGGGGTCGTGATTGCACTCCAGCACCACGGTGTCGCACCCCATCAGACCCGCGCGCACGCTGTCCGAGACGTGTCCCACGTCGGTTGCATAGCCGATTTCTCCGCCGTCGTAGGCGATGCGAAATCCCACACAGGCGGCGCTGTCGTGCGGGGCGGTGAAGGAGCGAATCCGCAGGCTGCCCACCTCGGTCTCATAAAGGAGCGGGTGCAGGACGGCACATTCGGCAACCGACGGCTCGGCAAGCAGTCGGGGAGCGGAAGGCTCGGTCATATGAACGGGGACGGGATTGGCGCGGCAGAAAACCGCAAGCGCGGCGGTATGGTCGGTGTGCTCGTGGGTGAGGAAAATCGCGTCAATCTCCTCCGGTGCAACCCCGCAGGCAGAAAGCGCACGGGTCAGCGCCCGTGCCGAGCGCCCCGCGTCGATGAGGACGGTCGTCCCGCTCGCGCGGATCAGGGTTGCGTTTCCCCGTGAACCGGAGTAAAGATTACAAACGAAGGGCTGCATTATGTATTTCTCCAGATGTCAAGCAAAACGACGTCGATGATTTCATAGGCAAAGGTCAGGCAGAGGGGGAAAATGATGGTCAGCATCCACTTGGAGCGACGGATGCGGCGCTCTGCGTCCAAAAGAAAGGCGTCCTTCTTCTGCTCATCCCAATCCGCGGGAAGCTGTTCGCGGGTGAGGCTCTGCGGAATCAGTCCGCGGTTATAGATAATATAAGCGCAGAGCAGAATCAGCAGGGCGGCGCCGTAGAGGGTGAACACGTGGACGAAGTAGCCAAGCGACACCAGCACGCGGTATGCGGCGAAGAGAATCACCGTGTTCAGCGCAAGAATTGCAAGGAGCCGCCAGTTGAGCGCCTTGAGCTGACGCTTCAGCTGCTGCTGCGGGGAAGCCTCCTTCTCGCGTCGGCGAGCGGGAGATTTTTTCTTCTTTTTTGACATGATAACGTTTCCTTGAATCAACAAAATATCGGAATCGTGCTTCGGGGACGGTATCGAATACGCCCTCTCCGGGGCTCCTTTTCAGCGCGCAGCCTTTACGCGATCCGCACGGCACCCACGAGGCGAATGTGGAGCACGTGGCAGGCACCTTCGCCGAACACGGCGTCAAGTGCGGCCGTATAGCGCGCGGTCGCAGACGTCGGAACGAAGGCCTGGATGGTACCGGCAAAGCCGCCGCCGTGGACACGCCACGCCGCGCCGCCGACCTCCCCAAGCGCACGCTCGGTCACTGCAAGTGCAAGCGAAAGCCCCTGCTCGGCAACGTTTTGATTGGTATAAACGTTCTGCAGATAGCAGAAGGAGGAGCGGCCCGAGGCGAGAACGCCCGCAAGGAATGCGTCAAGATCCTCCGCCAGCAGTGCGGCAGTCTGCGCCGAAACCCGCTTGTTTTCGGCAAAGAAATGGAGCGCGCGCAGAATGGCGCGGTCACCGACCTGCGCACGCAGGGCGGGAATGGCGGCGATAAATTCCGCTTCGTCTGCCTCGCGCAGAACGGATTTTCCGAGTGCAGCCGCCACCGCCTTCATCTCGGCGGGAACTGCGGCATAATCGTCATTGAGATCGGCATGGTTGCCCCCCGTATTCACAATACAGAGCGCATATCCGGCCCCCGACAGATCGAAGCCGATCGGGGTAATGACCGGCGCGGCGGGATCGGCAAAGTCGATGGCCACGATGCCGCCGTGCGCACAGGCAACCTGATCCATCAGTCCGCAGGGCTTGCCGAAAAAGCGGTTCTCGGCAACCTGTGCCATGCGCGCGATGGTGACGTTGTCCACCGCACCGCCGTTGAAGAGATGCGAGAGGATAGCGCCGATGGTCACCTCAAAGGCGGCAGACGAGGAGAGCCCCGAGCCCTTGAAGACGTTTGAAACGGTATACGCATCGAATCCGCCGACGGTATGTCCGGCGGCGCGGAACTGCGCGGCCATGCCGGCAATCAGGGCGGCGGAGGTGAAGAACTGTGCCTCGTCGGGCTCGGTATAGGCGGCAAGATCGACCGTCTCCTCGCCAAAGCCCTCGTTCTTGATCCGCACGGTCATGTCGGCGCGGGCGCGGACAACCGCAACGATGTCAAGATCAATTGACGCGGCGATCACGCGGCCGCGGTTATGGTCGGTATGGTTGCCCGAAAGCTCGGAACGGCCGGGAACAGAGAGAAGCATCAGCTCCCCGTCGGTACCGAAGCTCGCACCGAATGCACGGAGGGTATCGGCAAGGCGCGCACGGCGGGCGTCGATCGCCTCTCCGTAAAGGGGAGCGATTGCCGCATCGAGCCGGCCGGTGGTAATCGATTCAAGCAGAGCGGAATAGGTCATGGTTTTTCTCCTTTAACACGGGTAAAATCATTATCTTTTATTATATCAAACATCACACGCCGAGACAAGGCTTTTTCATGGAATCGTGTAAATAAAGTTTGAATTTTTCATTCGTACGTACGGAAAAAATTGGGTTTTCCACAGAAAAAAGCGTCGATTGGGGGCGATATACCCCCATTTCCACAGCCTTTTCCACAGGCTGTGGAAAACAAAAATGTTTTGATTTTTCGTTTTTCAATACTTTTTTGCCCGTGCATAGCCGCACCGGCAGCAGAGAGGCTCGGTGACGCGGCGGTTCTCCAGTGCGGTGCGCACCGTCCGGGCGCGGGGAGAGGAGAGAATTTCCGCAAGCGGCGTCCGGAAGAGATTGCCCAGCGCAATCGCGCCCTCCGCATCCAGACAGCAGGGTACAACCGTTCCGTCCGAGAGCACACCGATCTGATCGCGCAGGCCGTAACAGCCGTGGTTCTCCCCAAGATATTCCGCCTCAAGGTCGGGCCAGTCAAAGCGCTCTCCCCACTCAAGAAAGACCTTATCCCGAAGCTTAAAGCCTGAATAAATCTCTCCCCAAGGCACCTCTCCGTCATCAAAAAACGCATGCATCCGACGCAGGATCAGCGGATTGAGCGAGTCCGCACCGCCCACGTTCCAGAGCCGCATCACGGCGATAATTCCCCGCGCGGCGGCATCGGCACAAAAGCGGAAGCACCCGTCAAGATAGTCGTCAAGCGAAATCCCGCACGCGTTTGCCTCGTAGGCGTGCAGAGAAATGCTGACCTTATGCAGGGCAGGGGCGTGAAGCAGGGTCTCTCGCCGCCGCGCAAGCAGGGTGCCGTTGGTGGTCAGAATCACGCGGAAGCCAAGCTCGTCCGCAATCGAGAGAAACTCGCCCAAAAGGGGATGCAGAAGGGGCTCGCCCATCAGATGAAAATAGAGATAGTCGGCAAAGGCGCGCAGCTCGCCCGCCGCGCGCAAAAACTCGGCACGGTCAAGATATCGGATATCCCGCTTCGTGCCATGGCAGAAGGAACAGGCAAGATTGCAGGCGTTGGTAATTTCAAGAAAAGCCTTTTTCGGCATCATAATCTCCTTTGCGGAAGGTCGTTTTTTGGGGGGGTATCACGCGTCCTCCGTAGGGCGGGGGCTTGCTCCCGC
>JAZNCR010000194.1:0-5798 GCA_045587605.1 Eubacteriales bacterium | reverse complement strand
GCATTTGCACCGAATTTGCAATGTCTAATTTGTGAAAAGATGTGCTTTGCGGAAAATTTTTTCGTATGATTTGCCCGGTGGGCGGGCAAATTAAGGGCGAGGTGGCAGTCAGAGACGCGGGCTGCCGGCTATATTCATGCGTCGGAAAGGTTTGATTGCTATGAAAATTTGGATTCGCATGACGGTTTGTGTGCTGTTGACGGCGCTGCTGATCGGGCCGCTGCCGACGGGGGCGGTGTCGCCCGGGCTGTCGAATCTGGCGATTTCGGCCGATATGGCCAAGGCAGGCCTGCAGAACGGAGAGATCCGCTTCAGCGCCGATGATTTTGCACGCGCACTCAACCGTGCCCGCCTGCGCGAGATTACGGTGACGGTACTGCCGCCGGCAGAGGAGGGCACGCTGAAGCTGGGGACTGCGGCGGTCTATGCCGGCCAGGTCATCAGCCAGAATGCGCTGGATCTGCTGCATTTTGTGCCGGCTGCGGCGGCTGTAACCGAATCGTCTTTCCGCTTCACTGCCGAGGGCGCCAGCTATCCCATCACCTGCTCGCTCTATCTGCTGCCCCGCATCAACTACGCCCCGACTGTCGAACTGGCAGACGACGGCGCGCTGGCGGTCAGTACCCACCGGGCCATCAGCTGTTTCGGAACGCTGCCAGCCTATGACCCCGAGGGCGATCCGCTGACCTATGAAATCGTGCGCGCGCCCAAGAAGGGGACGGTTACCTTCACCGATCGGAGCACCGGTGACTACTGCTACACGCCCGCCGCCGGCAAGACCGGCCGGGACAGCTTCCGTTATGTGGTGCGGGACAAATACGGCAACTATTCGGCCGCCGCGACGGTCAGCGTGACCATCACCCGCCCAAAGACAGCCGTTGTCTTTGCCGATATGGAGAATCACTGGGCGCATAACGCGGCGCTGACCATGATCGAGACCGGGCTGATGCAGGGGCGGCAGATCGGCAATACCGTTTGCTTTGCGCCGAATGAGCCGGTCAGCCGTGGGGAGTTTCTGGTGATGGCGATGCAGGCGGCCGGCATGGGGGATGTGCCCCAGGCTGTCTCGACCGGATTCGCTGATGATGCCGCAATTCCGGTGGGCATGAAGGGCTATGTTGCCGCCGCAGCCGAGCTGGGGTATGTCAGAGGGCGTGAAGTCGAAGGGGTGTGCAAGTTCTGCCCCGATGATACCGTCACCCGTGCCGAGGCCGCAGTTATCCTCAACAACATCCTCAAGCCCGAGGTGCCGACCGTGCGTGCTGTCTTTGCCGATGCTGACGGCGTGCCAGCCTGGGCTTACGATGCGCTCTCGGCGCTCAACACCCTTGGTGTGATGAGCGGAACCGGAGGCGGCGTGATTTCGGCCAACTCGCCCATCACCCGTGCACAGGCAGCCCAGATTTTCTGTGCGGTCATGGCGTTGGAATAAGTGCCCGGGAGGGGCCTCGGCAGATGAGGCTCCTCCCAATTTTGGAGAAAAGTTAAAATAATATTACAATCGCAAAAACTCCCTTGCAATTTTTTCCGGTTTGCGGTATACTGTACCCATCAAAGCAAAAAGGAGTTGAGATCCATGCCGAAGAATGAATTTCAGAGAACACAGACCTTCTCTCTGGCTGCCGAAAAGGAGAATCCGACGAAGACGATTCTTGCAACCGTCTACAACGCGCTGATTGAGAAGGGATACGACCCGATCAATCAGATTGTCGGGTATATTCTCTCGGAAGATCCGACTTACATTACCAACCATAACAATGCACGCAGTCTGATCTGCCGGATCGACCGCTATGAGCTGATGAATAAGCTGATTAAGGAATATCTTGACGTTTGAGTATGGCAGATAATGAAATGAGACGGATCAATCTGAAAACCATGTGCGAGGAGGCTCCAAGGGGCCCCCTCGCTATCGCCATTGGGAACTTTGACGGCGTGCATATCGGGCATCGCGCCCTGCTTGACCGTTTGCGTGACGAGGCCGATCAGCGCGGTCTTGGGACGGCGGTGTGGTGCTTTGCGGAGCCGCCCTCTGCTTATCGGCCGGGCGGTCCCGTGCCGCAGCTGACTACGCTTGAGGACAAGCTTTCTCTGCTTGCGCAGGCGGGAATCGACTATTGCTTTCTTGGAGATTTCCCGTCCTTGCGGGATTATTCTCCCGAACGGTTTGCGGAGGAAATTCTGAGGGATGCCTGCGGATGCCGCTATATTGTGTGCGGCTTCAATTTTAATTTTGGCGCAGGCGGCCGCGGAACGCCCGACACGCTGCGCGCGCTTTTCCCCGATGCCTGTGCTGTTGTTGAGGCAGTCAAGCTGGGGGATACGACGGTCAGCTCAACCGCCATCCGTGCTGCGCTGACCGCAGGCGAGGTTGAGCGTGCGAGAGATATGCTCGGCCGCCCGTGGTCGATCTGCCTGCCTATTCTGCACGGCAAGGCACTTGGGCGAACGATCGGCGTTCCGACCCTGAACCAACGCTTTCCGAAGGGGCATATCCTGCCCGCCTTCGGTGTCTATGCAACCCTCTGCACGGTGGACGGCGTTCGCTACCCTGCGGTGACCAACGTTGGCATCAGACCCAGCGTTGACGACGGGGAAGCGGTGACCTGCGAGAGCCATATTCTCGGACTGTGTGCCGATCTGTACGGCCGTGAGGTGCGCATCCGTTTTTGCACCTACCTGCGGCCGGAACAAAAATTCGACTCCCTTGATGAACTCAAGGCGGCGATCGAACGTGACATTGCTGCTACCCGTGCGTATTTTGCCGTGCACTGATTCTCTGTCTGCGGGAGGAATATGATGAAACCGATTTTCCGAGCGGTCTCCGCTCTGTTTGTTTTTCTTACGCTGATCTTCTCTCTCTCTTTGCTGCCGACTGCGGCACTTGACGCCCCCGCTGTCGAGCACGCCAAAGGGGTTTACGTGTATAATCTGGAAAATGAAATGCCGATTTTTACATACAGAGAGAATGAGAAAATATATCCCGCGTCCACCGTCAAAATCATGACGGGCTTGGTCGCGGTTGAAGCTCTTGCCGAGCGGCTCGACGAGCAGATTACGGTAACCTCGGCGATGCTCAAGGGAGTAACGGGCAACAATATCGCGCTTAAAACGGGGGAGACCGTGACGGTGCGCGATATGCTTTACGCCGCACTCTGCGGCGGATACAACGATGCCTGTGCCGTGCTTGCCCACGTTGTCGGGGGCGGAATATCGGGCTTTGTGCAGATGATGAACGACCGTGCCGCCTCGCTCGGTGCAGTGTCTACCCACTACACAAATCCCTCGGGAATGCATCACGACGATATGATAACCACGACGGCCGATACCGCACGGATCGCCCTTGCAGCGGCAAAAATTCCGCTGTATATGGAGATCACCTCGGTATCCAAGTACGTCATGCCCGCCACCAATCTGATGGCAGAGCGGAACATCTATAACCGAAACTACCTGATTGCCCGCAATAAGGAGGTCCGCTATTATTACGCCGCCGCCCGCGGGCTGAATTCCGGCTCGACGAACGAGGGCGGATACTGTCTTGCCACAACGGCAGAGAAGAACGGACTGACCTATCTCTGCGTTGTGATGGGGGCGGAGGAGCATGACGGAAAAATCATGTCGTATACGCTGGCGCGCGAGCTGCTTGACTGGGCCTTTTCGGCATACGGATACGTGACCGTTCTTGATACCGACCGTATTGTGTGCGAGGTTCCGGTTACACTCTCCGATAAGGTGGATTACGTTACGCTCTTGCCCGAGCAGTCGCTGACCTTCTACCTGCCGACCGATCTTGATCTTGAGAAAGAGCTCACCTACAGCCCGAAGGTGACGTCGGCATCCCTTGCCGCCCCCGTTTATGAGGGGCAGGTCTCGGGATTTATCACGGTTGCCCGCGGAGAAGAAATCCTCGGCACAGTCAATTTGGTCACCAAAAACGCGGTTGACCGCTCGGAGTTTCTCTACGTTTTGCATCGGATAGAAGAATTTTCCCACAGCCGCTTCTTTATTGCTGCGCTGATCGCCGCTGTCGTGCTCACGGTGGTCTATGTGATCGGTAAGGCAATGTACCGCTACAATCGCCAGCAGCGGTATACGAGGTATAAATAAGCTTACAAAAATCGCACCATAACTTGAAGATAAAAAATCATAGGAAAACCGAATGAAGCGCATAGGAATACTTTTATTGATACTGTGCATGATTTGCACTGCGTTTATCGGATGCGAAGAGACAGAAATTACAGGTGTATTTCCGCCGATTTCCAAGACACCCGAAACCGAACCTGTCACTTCTGTAAATTCTACGTTTAGCATCCGTTTTATCGACGTTGGGCAGGCTGATGCGGCACTTGTGGAATGTGACGGACATTATATGTTGATTGACGGCGGCAATAAGGCGGATTCCGGCTTGATCTATACGCTGCTCAAAAATACCAAGGTCAAAAAGTTGGATATTGTCGTAGGAACACATTCACACGAGGACCACATCGGGGGTATTCCCGGTGCTTATAACTATACCACATCCGATCTTACGCTTTGTCCGGTAACCGACGATGATTCGGATGCGTTTGCCGATTTCAAAAAATATGCTGACAGCCGAGGCGGCGGGATCACCGTTCCGTCCCCGGGAGATAAATATCCGCTCGGCAGCGCCGTTGTTGAAATCCTCGGTGTGAACGGTGCTCCGGATGCCAATAATTCTTCTATTGTTTTAATGATAACCTACGGTGAAACGAAATTTTTGTTTACCGGAGACGCAGAGCGCGAGGCGGAACAAATCATACTCAATTCCGGTGCGGATCTCTCGGCCGCGCTTCTCAAGGTCGGACATCATGGGAGCGAAACCTCGACGACATATCCTTTTCTGCGCGAGATCATGCCGAAATACGCGGTTATTTCGGTAGGTGAGGATAACACGTACGGTCATCCAACCGAAAACACACTCAGCCGTCTGCGTGATACCGGTGCGAAGGTGTACCGCACCGATATGCAGGGGGATATCTGCTGTATCAGCGACGGAAAGAATGTAACCGTATCGGCGGAGCGCAATGCCAATGCGGATACTTTGATCAATCCGGTCAAGGTGAAGGAAACCGATCCCCCCGAACCGCAGAACCCCTCTCCTGCGCCGGGCCGGACGGAGATTGATTACGTACTGAATACGAATACAAAGAAATTCCACTATCCGAGTTGTTCAAGCGTCACGCGGATGAGTGAGAAAAACAAGGCCTTCCACACCGGAACAAGGGATGAGGTTATTGCAATGGGCTACGCCCCATGCGGCAGCTGCAACCCGTGATCGGCCATAGAGAAAGGCCGGATAGCGCTCGTACTTTTTATAACTCGCCCCAACGGATATTGGTTGACCAAGGTACCTTTTTGTGTGTAATCCCAACACGATAGATGCCGCCGGTCGGCGGCATGATTCAAATTATCCGCGTAGCGGATACCGTAACTTCTTCACTATTTACTATTACTTATTGCCTTCCAAAAATCGACCCATGATTTTAGTGAAGAGTGAAGAGTGAAGAGTGAAGAGTGAAGAGGTAATAAGTAAAATCGACACCCTTCTGTCGAAGGATGTCGATTTTTGGCCCGCCCTACAGGATTCGAACCTGCGACCATCGGAATCGGAATCCGGTACTCTATCCAGCTGAGCTAAGGGCGGATCACACTTAAGAATTATAGCAAATTCCATAAAAAAAGTAAAGAGTTTTGAGAAAATGGGGCAAAAAAGAGTTCGACAAATAAAAAAGAGCGGCAAATTGGTAAGTTTTTTGAAAAAATATCAAAAAAGTATTGAC
>JAZNCR010000193.1:0-2292 GCA_045587605.1 Eubacteriales bacterium | reverse complement strand
ACCGACGTGCAGTGAATCTGCCGTGGGGTCAAAGCCGATGTAGAAGGTCGCCTTGCCCGCGTTGATCATTTCTCTGATCTCTGCTTCGTCGGTGACCTGGGCGATCAGTCCCCTGGCTTGCAATTCTTCATAGATTTGCATGGTTGTGTTCTCCTTTTTGTATAAAAAATAAAAAGTCCCCGACCTCGGTACGCACCGAAATCAAGGACGGGCGGGGACGCCGCCGTGTTACCACCTTGCTTTACCTCTTTCTTGCAAAAGAAGCCTCTGACGGCTGTGAGTGAAGTATCACGTCACAGTCGCGTTCCGATAACGGGGAAGACCGCCGCAGCCTACTGGGAGTGCCGCGCAGGCATCCGTTCGGTGCGGAGCTCGGGGAGGTATTTCGCCGTCGCCGTTCTCGCCCCTCTCATCCACCGGGTACTTTCTGTGAGTCGCGTGCGGTTACTTTTTCCCGTCAAAGCCTATACAAATCATTATTATAGACTAAGATTGGCCAAATGTCAAGTAAAATCGAAAAAAATCTCCGGGACTTCGCATCTTGCAAGAGAAAGCACGCCAAAAGATGCGAAAATGCATCGTCGTCGGGCAATTCGGTTTGATTCCCGTTCGGCCGGCAAAAAGAGCGACTCCCTTGCCGTGGCAAGGGAGTCGGGGAAATGCAGATTACTGAATGGTCAGTACGATCTCGATCGCTGCGTCGGTGGGGTTGACGATGGTCAGAACGAAGTTGTCCCAACCTTCATTGGGGCCGGGGATGAACTGTACGCGCGCACCGCTTGCGTCAATGGTATCAGCGGGCAGTGTGTAAGTGCCTGCGGTAACCGTGCAGTTTGCGGAGTTGGCAATGGTCATGGTCTTGCCGCCCTGGTTTGCGATGACAAACTTATAAGCGCCGCCTGCCTCTACGGTTACAGTACCGTTGGTGCCGTCGAACTCAACGGGAACGAGTTCCGTAACGGGATCAACCTGCTCGATAATTACGGTGATCTGCTTGATCATTTCCACGTTATCGGCGGTATCCTTGGCGTAAACGCAAAGCGTGTGAGTACCTGCGCCCAAGCCTTCCAGGGGAATATCAAACTGGAATCTGCATGCGCTCAGTGCGCCGGGGCAGTATGCGTGGATGTGATCCTGTACACCAACCTCTGCAGTGAAGGTGAAGGAGTCGTTGTAAACGATCTCGCCGCCGTTGAAGGAGTAGCCAACGGTGCCTTCCTTCTCGGTAAAGTATGCAACCCAACCGAATGTGCTCAGAGCCTTGTCGTTGGTGTCAACGTTGGCAATGCCGTCCCAGGCCAGGAATTCGCCGCCGTTGTTGATGATGGGCTTGCCGGCCACGGGATGTACGGTAGCCAGAGTGTCCCAGGAAAGAGCAGCAATGACCTTAACAGGATCGGGCGTGGGCTCGGTGCTTTCCTCTTCGGGAGTGGTCTGGTCTGCGGGCTCGGTGGTCACTTCCTCGGTAGAGGTTTCTGCATCGGGCTCGGTGGTCTGCTCTTCGGTGGAGGTTTCTGCATCGGGCTCGGTGGTGATTTCTTCGGTGGTGGTTTCTGCATCGGTGGTTTCATCGGAGGTGTCGGGTGTAGTTTCACATGCGACAAGCACGACCGAGAAGACCATGCAAAGAGCCAATAAAACGAGTAACTTTTTCATGATTTTTTTCCTTTCGTGTTTCAACTTTCTCCCTGAAATTCGGGAAGATAACAGTAATTATATCACAGAATGGCGAAAAATGCAATAGGGTGAGAAAAAATTACGATACGCGTCCTCCGCCATCCTTTTTCTTTGCCAAATATTTCCCCCAAACCGGCACACTTGCCGTTGACAAACCCCGTGCAATACTTTATAATATATTTATCTTTAAGAATAATCCCCGGTTTTTACGGAAACCATGAATATAGAATTTTTGCATAGGAGCTTGCCGTGGTCTTTTCTTCGCTGATCTTTTTGTTTGCATATCTGACGCTGACGCTGGCCTTGTACTACGTCGTGCCGAGAAAATGGCGCAACGTGGTGCTTTTTGTCGTCTCGCTTTTGTTTTACGGCTGGGGCGAGCCTGTCTATATCGCGCTGATGCTGGTGTCGATCACGGTGGCCTATGTGGGCGGCTTCTTTATTGATAAATACCGCCATACCGCGCCTAAAAAATGCAAGGCGGCCATGATCGTCTCGCTTGCACTCAATCTGTCGTTCCTTTTATTCTTCAAGTACTTCAATTTTACCATGGAAACGCTGTCCCTGATTCCGTTCTTGTCAGGGGTAGCCAAGCCGATCGAGGGGCTTTCCTTG
>JAZNCR010000192.1:0-12302 GCA_045587605.1 Eubacteriales bacterium | reverse complement strand
CCTTGGCCCACAGAACGACATGGCTGCGATCCGACTTTCGCTCCCGCTCTCGCAGACAACCAGTGCACCCGGCTTGAGCAGACGCTTCTCTGCCAGCAGGCGGAGCGCGCCGGGCAGAAGATTATCCGCATAGGGGGGATCGAGAAAAACAATATCGTAGCGCTCGGTGCCGGTGCGGCTACGCAAAAATTCTGCATAATCGGCACATACGATGCGGCATCGATCGGCCAGTCGGGTCTTTTGTGCGTTCTGCGTGATGATGGCAATCGGTGCTTTGGCCTGGTCAACCAGCGTCGCGTGTACCGCGCCGCGGCTGAGTGCCTCGAGCCCCATTTGTCCCGAGCCGGCAAAAAGATCCAGCACCGAGCGTCCTTCAATATCGAACTGGATCATCGAAAAAACGGCTTCCTTGGTGCGTTCGCTGGTCGGGCGCGTCGTCTCCCCCTCAAGGGTTGCCAGCTTGGTACCGCGGGCGCTTCCGGTAATAATTCTCATCATATGCTTATTCCTCTCTGTATCACGCAATCTGTATTGATCGGTTTTATCATACCATATTTCCCGGCAAAAGGCAAGATTATTCTTGGTCTGCAGCCGAAAAATGTGCAAGAATCGCATCGGCATCCTTCTGCCCGAGTCCGCGGACGGCGACAATCTCCTCAGTCGAGGCTTCGCGCAGGCGTTTGATACTGCCGAAATGCGCGAGAAGTGCCTTGGCCTTCGCCGGTCCGATTCCCGGGATCTTCTCGAGGCTTGAGGTGGTCAGCGTCTTTCGCTTTGCCCCCTGCATTCTCGACACCGTATAGCGGTGCACCTCTTCCTGAATCCGATAAACAAAGTTGAAGACCGCCTGCTCACGGGCGATGCCGATCTCATCGTGCTCATCCGCAATGGCACGGGTCTTATGATATTCGTCCTTGACCATACCGTACACGGGAATGTCGAGCCCCAGCTCCTCGAGCAAGGCACGGATGGTTGACACGTGACCGCGTCCGCCGTCAAGGAGGATCAGATCGGGCATTTCCCCGAAATTCCCTTCCCCAAGATGCGCCAAACGTCGCGAAATCGCTTCGCGCATGGCGGCATAGTCATCCTGCCCCTCGTTGCCGCGGATATGAAAGGTGCGGTAATCCCGACGGCGGAAGCCGCCGTTTGCCCATACGATCATCCCGGCGGTGATATGCTCACTGCCAAGATTTGAGATATCGTATGCCTCGATGCGATCGGGAATCACCTCAAGGGCAAGCATGGATGCAAGCTTGATCACCGTAGCGTCATCCTTCTCGGTACGGCGGCGGTATTCACGCACGTAATCGGCGGCGTTCACCTCCACCATACCGACGAGCTGATGCTTCGTCCCTCTTTCCGGAATCCGTACGCTCACCTTTCGCTCTGCGCGCTCACCGATATATGCCTCAAGCAAAGCGCGCTCCTCCTCGTCGAGCAAAACGCCAAGCAGCAATTCCCGCGGGATATACTCCCGCTTGGTATACAGCTCACACAAAAAAGAAGTGACTGCGCTTGCGTCGTCAATCTGATCGGCGGTAAACAAAAATTCCTCATGGTCGGTTACCCGTCCCGAGCGAATATAGAAAATCGAGAGGCAGGAGAATGCCTCGTCCGACCAAAGCGCAATCACGTCCTGCTCGGTTTCGGGAGAGGCGACCACCTTTTGGCACTCACCAAGACGGTCAAGCGCCGCAATGCTGTCTCTGAGCCGCGCCGCCGCCTCGAAGCGCTCCTCCTCGGCCGCACGGTACATCTGCTTCTCCAGCTCTTTTCGCGCTTCCCTGTCTCCGCCGCGCAGAATATCGAGCGCACAGCGAATCATCCGCCCGTGCTCCTCGCGGGAAATCTCGCCCGTGCAAAGTCCCGCGCACTGCTTCATTTGGTAATACAGGCAAGGACGATCCCGCCCGATGTCGCGCGGGAAGCTGCGCTTGCAGGAGGGGAGTCCGAGTGTTTTCTGCAGGGTATTGATTACCGAAAAAACGGTGGAGGTTCCGGAATAAGGACCAAAATAGCGCGCACGGTCATTTCCGCGCCGCCTGGTCATCATCATCCGCGGATATTCCTCATCGGTAGTAACCTTGATATAGGGATAGGATTTGGCGTCCTTGAGTCGGATATTATACTTCGGCGCATATTGCTTGATCAGACTGTTCTCAAGCGTAAGTGCCTCGATTTCGGTATCGGTCAGAATATATTCAAAATCTGCGACCCGCGAAACCATGCGCGCCGTTTTCGGATTCTTTTCTCCCTGTCCGAAATATTGAGAAACCCGATTTTTCAGACTTCGCGATTTCCCGACGTAGATAACCCGACCGCCCTTATCCTTCATCAGATAAACACCGGGCGAGCGGGGGAGCGCATTTGCCTTCTCTAAAAGTGCTGCAGAAGCCGCGGAGGGGGTATGCAATTCAGCCATCCTTTTCTCCTTTCCCCGGAAAAGCAAGAGCGAACACCGCACAGAGCCGTTTTGCCCCGCTGTGTTCGCTCGTTTGCTCCGTATTCGGTTGAAATTACTCGGTGAAACCGGTATTGATCAAAACTGCCAATCCCTCAAGCGCATCAATTTCATCTGCACCGTCTGCGATCAGCGTAATCGTCATCCCCTTGACAATACCAAGGGAGAGAACACCAAGCAGGCTCTTCGCATTGACCCTGCGATCGTCTTTTTCCACCCAAATGGAGCTTTTATAGGAGTTTGCCTTTTGAATAAAAAAGGTTGCAGGTCTGGCGTGCAGGCCGACATTGTTTGTAATTTGCACATTGCGAGAAATCATACGTTTTCGCTCCTATCCTTATACATAAGCTCGCTTACGGAAGTTCTGTGAAAAAATCCATCACAGAAACCTCGCATAATAAAAGTGATTATATATATTATATCAAATTGTTGCTCGAAATGCAAGAGAAACGAATGCGTCTTTTTCCTCAATTTTTCCCAAAGGGAAACAGAATTTTTCGCTGATTTTTACCAAAATCGTTTATTGGGCCGATGCAATTGCCTCAATATCGGTGACCGTAATGTCAACATTAATATACGGTGTCTCAACATAATAGGTTTCACCGGGCGCAAGATAGGTATTTCCGCCAAGCAAAAATCCCCGCTCGGTCATGATGCCCTCGGCCGATACCCGACCGCTCAGATCAATTCTGCTGTCCTCCGGATAATAGAGGGTTTTATAATTTCCTTTGGCGTCGATGTAAATCGTTTTACTCGGCGAGGTAGAATCAATCGCCAAAAGTTCACCGAGCGTCTGATTCTTTTCCTTCAAATAGAACAAGTCCCCTTCATGAAAAGCATCGGCCGAGGTAAAGCGGATATTCTGAATATCAAAAGAAACGACATAACTGTCAAGCTCGTGATTCACACCAAACTCGTTTGCCGCATTGTACCGTAAATAAATACCGACGATACAGGAAAGCAGAGCGATAATCAAAACCAGGTCGATCAAATTAAAGCGAATTTTTTTGGCCTTTTTTTCTTCTGTCTGTACCATGACGCAATTTCCTTTCTTCGATATTTATGACTTAGTTTTTGACTTCTTCTATACCGATGCAGAAACCGGAGCCGACATACGCGGGCAGCTGCAGATAGTGCTGCACGCCGATCGCGATCCGATAGCCATCAACATAGTAACCGCGCGCGTCGCGGGATGCCGTGCTGTGAACGGTCACCAGAATGCTGACCTGCCCCGGATATTCTTTTTCCTCGATCACACCGTCTTCGGTGTTGATGACGTATTCTGTCATGGCCGTATGCTCTACTGCCGAAACAACACCGATCTGCCGTTTGGTTACCGAATCGACAACAACGTCCCCGACCTTGATATTGCCTACGTATTTTTCGTCGACGTTCTTGAACTCGACGGTAAACTCAATGTCGGCTGCCGCACTGTCCTCTCCGGACGAATTGCCAAACGGACCGAAAAAGTAGATTGCAGCACCAACAGCTGCCAAAACAGTGAAGAGAATGATAAAATCAAGTGCGGTAAATCGCCACGTGCGTTTTTCTTTTGTCTGTTTCATAGATGATCATCCTTTCAGTTCCGCTGAAGCGGAATATCAATCGATGCGTGCGTAGGATCGGCAAATGCGGTACTTCCCGCATGGTCTCGCGTTGCTTCGCTCCGTCCGACACGGATATAGGCGGACGCAAGCGCAAAAACAAACCAAAAAACGAAGAAAACGCGGTAGTTATACCAGGTGTAATCGGTCATTCCCTGCGCAAGCGCGGAAAGCACCCCCGCAAAGCATCCGATGGACATGATGCGGGTTTCCCGGTCGGGAGACTTTCTGTTATATTCAAAGCAGCACTGCGCAAGCAAAACGAGAACAGCAAGGAAAAGCAAAAGACCGACTATGCCCAGCTCCAGTTGAATTTGCAGGAAAAGATTGTGGCTGTGCGGTGCCGCTTCGATCCCGGCAAGAGAATAAAGCGGATATACCTGACGGAATGCACTCTCTCCCACCCCGATTCCGGAGGCAAAGAAATCTCCGGCCATCCGAACTGCGGCACGCCAAATCGAAACGCGATAGCTGGTTGAGGAATCGGCAAGATTGCCGATACTGAGGAAGCGATTCATGATCGACTGCGGCAGAACGAGGGGTAAAAATGGGAGGGCAAAGCAACCAAAGAAAAGCAGAGTCAGGGTCTTTCGGTTCAAGAGCAGGAAGAAGATGAGGATGCCGAGCATCGCACCAAGCCATGCTCCGCGCGACCAGGTATAAATCAAGCAAAGCCCTGATGCCGCAAGCACACACAGTGCCCCCACTCTCGCGGTTGCCGTTTTTCCGCAAAGCACCACAGCAAGTGCGATGGGAATCAGCATGATCAGATAATTTGCCAGCATATTCGGATTTTCGAACAGCGAAAAAACGCGTCCCTTGATGTCCTCGAACATCTTCTCATCAATCCATTTGGTCTCGGAGAGACCGAAAAAATTCTGATAGATTCCGTAGAGTGCCGCACCAAAGCCGGAGGCGAGGAGGACGGTAACGCATCGACCGAGCCAAACCCGCGTGCGGATCAAATTCACCACGAGGAAATATGCGGTCATAAAGCAAATATAAATTGCCGTTACACGGAGCGATCCCGTTCCGCTGAAGGAAACAAGCCCGCCAAAAAGGAAGGCAAAGGCAAAGAGCATGACCCCGACGTCAAGAAATTCCACACGGAAAACGCGCTTTCCGCGGATAAGCTTAATCAGATAACAGAAGGTGGTCAAAAGCACCATGCCGGCTAAAGCAATCGACGGATGCGGGAGAATGGTGAGATAAGGGAGTATACCGATCATGGCAAGAACACCGATTTCAGGGAATACAAAAACCAACGTCACCGCCACGACTGCAGAGCCGCCTGCCAGCATCAGATAGGGCGGAATGAAATAGGTCAGGCTGCCAACCAGCATACCGAGGATAAAGGCAACGTTGTTCCGTCCTCCACCCGCTGTGCGGCGGTTTTCAAACTGCTCGCGCGGTATGCCGGCGAGATGAAGCAGAAGCGGACGCATAACTGCGCTGTCAAGCAAGGCGTCGGACAGGGACTGGCGGGAAAAGAGAAGCGGCCAGAACGAAATCATCATTCCCACGCCGATGAGAAGATGGGACAGACTTGCCGTCTCGAGCGAAAGCGCATACCGCTTGATCAAATAAATCAGCACAACGTAGAGACCGAAGGAGCTGAAGAAAAGTCCGTAAACCCGAAGCGAGCATCCGAGCAATCGGTCCGAGAGACGGGAAAGTAGCCGCAAAACCGTGCTGTCCTCAAAGGAACGGGAAATCGCATGAAGCGCACGGGTCAGAAAGTTCTGACGGTGCACCGCACTCCTTCTCCACCGACTGCCGATCAGTCCTGCGGAAAAAGCTGCATCCTCACGAGTATATGCGGTAAAAAGACTGCCGAGGAATCCCTCTCTGAGCATCCGATAAACGGCATCGGCACCTCGGTCAAGCAAGGAGAGGATCAGGCTGGATTTAAACCAGGAAAGGAGCTTTTTTCGCATTGCCTCACTTCCTTTTATCGTTTATTTTCCCTCGTTCCGGTCATCGAGCAGATCGGGCCGGAGCTGACGGGTTAATTCGCGTGCACGTTCATCGCGCCAGCGGTCAATATTTTCATGATGCCCCGAAAGCAAAACCTCGGGCACCGGCACGTCATGCCAGACGGCGGGGCGGGTATACTGCGGATATTCGAGAAGCCCGCAGGCAATGCTCTCACTCTCATAGCACACCGCCTCCGGAAGAACCCCCTCGATCATACGGGAAATACAGTCAACGAGAATACAGGCCGGCAATTCTCCCCCCGTCAGCACGTAATCACCGATCGAAATCTCCTCGTCCACAATTTCGTCAAGCACACGCTGGTCAATTCCCTCGTAATGCCCGCAGAGGAGGATCAGGTGATCATATTCGGTCAGGGTCTTGGCATAATCCTGGGTCAGCACCCTGCCCTTCGGTGAGAGATAGATCGTCCGGCGGTGCACATTCTCTCCCAATGCCTCGTCTGCCATCGCACAAACGGCGGTATGGCAGTCGTAGACCGGCGGTGCGGCCATCAGCATTCCGCGTCCGCCGCCATAGGGCGTATCATCGACGCGGTGATGCTTGTCCTTTGAATAATCACGGATATTGTGTGCGGCAACCGTAATTGCGCCGCTTTTCTGCGCGCGCCCGATAATGCTCTCGCCGAGCACGCCCAGCACCATATCCGGGAACAGTGTCATAATATCAAATCGCATACTGTCCTCAATCAAGCATTCCCGGAATAGGCGTGACGTAGATGCCCGCATCCGGATCAATTTCTGCAACGAATTCGTCCACCACAGGGATCATTCGCTCGCCATTCGGTGTATCAACGACGTAAATATCCTGTGCGCCGCGATTGATGACATCGGTGACCTTTCCGTATTCAGTCCCGGTTTCACGGTCAAATACAGGCAGACCGATCAGATCAACGATGAAATACCCATCACCCGGATCAAGATCCTCACGCGCCGCATACACGATCGTATTCTTGAGCGGGATAGCCGCATCGACATTGTCGATCCCCTCAAGATCAGCCAGCACGAATTGCTTGAAGATCGAGGTGCGCAGAACACGGATCGGACGGTATTCACCGCCGACCTTCCGCCAGAGCGTGCCGAGATCGGCTAAAATCTGCGGAGTATCGCAATAGGACTCCAGCTTTACCGTTCCGCGAACACCGTGGGTATTGATGATTTTTCCACATTCAAGATACGCTTGCTTTTCCATCGTTATCCTCTGTCTCTTCTGCAAAATTTGGATATACAGGTATTATTATATCATATCAAAGAAAAAATATCAAGAGAGGGATTTATTTTTCTCTGAAAAGGAAAGCACCAAGCCTTCTCCGTCGTGAGAGGTGGAACGGCACGAGCCGTGACGGAGAGGACCTTCCTATCAAAGAGCACCCCTCTCAGTCAGCTCCGCTGACAACTCCCTCGGAGGGGGAGACTTATGAGAAAATGGCAATAAACCTATACCTTTGTTGTCACACGAAACACATATGCCAAGGCTCCCTTGTGCAGAAGGGTGGGCTTTGAGGAGTGGCAAACAAATGTATACCTTTATATGCAAGCAAAAAGCAAACCCCCGCCCGGTGGTGCGGGCGGTGGTTTGCTTCATCACATTGATCGGGTCGCGCGGTCGTACAGATAGTCGTTGACCCAGGGGCTGAAGCCGAGAAAATAGACGATGGCGGAATAAAGAAGGGCGAGGGCAAGCATGGCGGCGGCAAGTCCGAGCGAGCCGGTCTCCTCGATAAAGGTCTGCGTCACACCGTTCATATCGGTGGAATGCACGACCTGCTTACCCGGAAGAAAGAACGCGGCCTGACCAAAGGCGAGAAGGGCTTCAAAGAAGGCAAGCACCGCCAGAACGCCGCGGATCCATCCCACACCGCGATAAAGATAGATAAAAAGGGGCACGGCTACCGCGGTCATAACGGCAATGGCAAAAAAATCGAGACCTCTTGCATTGAGCACGCCGAGCAGGACAACAGCAAAGGAAAGCCAATACCAGACCCCATAGAGGGTCATCACAATTTTACCCCGTGCAATATTGCGATCAAGCTCGGTATATCGATTCCTTGCATATCCTTCCCGCTCACAAAAGGCGCGAAAGCTTTCTTCTTCCTCACGGAGAACAGCCGAGTTTTCATACGCGCGCTTGGGACGGAGCGCAGCACAAAGGGATGCAGTGTCGGCAGGCGGTGTACCCGCATCAACGTTTTCAAGCAAGGACAGCACCTTTTCGCTCTCCCCCTGCTCCCGCGCGATCCGTTTGCGCAATTCGGAAACGGTACGGCCGATCAGATGCGGCTCGTTCTGCATCACGCGAATCTCTTCAATAGAAAAGCCAACGGCCCGCAGGGCGGCAATCTGACGGAGCTCATCGATATGTGACTCCCCAAATTCAAGATATATCCTTCCCCGCACCTCATTTTTCTCGGGTGCAAGCAGGCCTTCCTCACAATATAGTCTGACAGCGCGCTCACTGAGTCCGGTCAACGCGCAGACCTCTTTCATCTTCATGCTGCTTCTCCTTTCCGTTTAACACTGTTCTTCACGGACAGTTTAGCATCTTACCCTGGGTAAGAATCAACAGGTCTCGCCCATTATTAACGAATTGTTCACAAAAGGGATGTTATACCGACGGTATGACACCCCTTTTGATGAATCAGATTTCTTCATACTGCGCGCGGCTGCCGCCGATATATTTCGGACGGGTCCTGGCACAAAGGATCAATGCGTCTCCGATCTGCTTGACCGAGAGACGAACCGGAACGGCGACGTCTCGCAAATGCATCCCGATCAGCGTACCTCCGATATCGATTCCCGCAGCGGCACGGATGTGCTCAACGGCAACCGGATCGGTAAACCGCTCATATGCAGTCGTGGCAAAGGAGCCGCCCGCCTTGGGCTGGGGCTTGACGCTGACGATCTCATAGCCGTACTTCTCGGCGGCCTCCCGCTCGAGGATCAGAGCACGGTTGAGATGCTCACAGCACTGTGCAGCAAGATAGATTCCCCGCTCGCGGAGAATCGGATAAATTGCATCAAATGCGGCGCGCGCGGCATCAAGGCTTGAGCCGTGTCCGATGGTCTCCCCCATCATTTCGCTCGAAGAACAGCCGACCACGAAAATCTCACCCGGGCGAAGCTTTGCGGCATCAAGCAGCTCACGCACGGCAGTTTCGGCCTGTGCGGAAATTTGTTTATACATATCAGTATTCCTTTCTTTCACGATGAGGAATTCTCTCGCCCACGGCGAGCGAAATTGCCTCGGTTATATCGGCAAATCCCTTCCAGCTATAGAAGGCAAAGATCAAACCGATCGCCATATCGATCAGCCAAATGCTCGTCGAAGGGAGAAGAAAATCGTAGACCGCTCCGCTGACGGCAGAAAAAGCTGCAAGGACAAGCCAAACGGTCAGAGTATGTCCAATATCCGCCCGCAGGTCTGTGGAGATACGGCGGCAGAAGCCGCCGATCAGAAGGAAAATCCCCACCATGGCGGCGGCAAAGGCGATCTGTTCGATCACCGTGGCCGTACACATCAGCTGAAAGCGGGTATATGCTTCGGCATTTTTATAGACAAGTCCCGGATAGAAGCTTCCGTGGAAATACCGCTCACACCAAGTGGCGAATACACTCGCCCCGCCCCAAACGCCGAGAAGAATCAGCGAAATCTGCGGACGGATACTGCATCTGAACAGAATAAGCACGGCGATAGCAAACAACAGCACCGCGATAAAGTCGGGAATCACGTTGAGCTCCTCAACGTAGAAGTCAACCGAGAAAAGAGCACCGAGGGTGCAGAACAGAAGTGCGGCACGGCTTCGGCGGCAGAGAAACAGTCCTTCATCGACGAGCACCGTCTCGGCATACTGCTCACGCAGGCTGTCAAGCATATCCGTGTCGCCATGCAGGCGATGGACGAAGCGCAGCATACGAATGAGCCAGATAAAGCCGATCACAAACATAATGCAGACGGCGAGGAAAACGAAAAGTCCGTGGAATTCGTAAATATCACGGTCAAAATTGGTGACGTATCCGCTGTGCTCAAAGGCAGAGAGTGCAGTCATCTCGGGCAGCGTTGCCAGGGCAGCACGCCAGATAAGCCACGCAGTCGTTGCACGGCGGAGAAGCTCGGGAAGCGATCGCGTACGGCGAATTTTTCCGCCGCGCCCGCGCGAGATGAGGTCGTATCGGCGCAGATTTCCCTTATCCGAGATCAGTCCGTCGAGTCCGTCAAAGAAATTCCGCCATGCGGGAAGCGCGTAGATGATCTCAAGTACCGAGAAAACGAAGGTAAAGAGCAGCTGCATTGTCGGTTGCTCGTCCCGTGAAGCGACCGTGACGAGAAAGAAGAACGAAACGATCTTCGCGGCGTCGATAAAAGCCATACGGAGAAAGCCCTCTCTTGCTTCGGCCAGGCGGCCGTGGAGGTCTGCACCGTAATAGAGTCCGGCCCAAAGCAGAAGATAGCCGATGGCGTCGGGCAGAATATCAATATTCGCAACGTTGGGATTGGCAAAAAAGAGCGCGGCAAGACCGAACAGACCAAATCTGAGTCTGCGCGGAACACGCGGGGTACTTACCATGCGGCGTCCTCCTTTCGGGGATTATTTTTTCTTCTTCTTTTTCTTTTTATGATGCTTGGGTTTGGTTGCGGCGGGGCCGAGCGCGGCACGATAGCGTTCCCGCTTTTCTCTGGCATATGCGGCGGCCTCATCGGCAGCCTTCTGTTCCTTTTCCGCCTGCTTTGCGCGCATTTCATTCACGAAGGCAAAACGGGATGGCTTCTGCGCCATATCCTCGTCCCCCTCAAGACAGATCCACATATAGCAGCGGAAGAGCAGAATGAGAGAGGAGACCGTCAAAACGAGAAACAGAGAAAAGGTCATCAGATACAGCGTGGACGCGTAGCTCGCGCCAAGCTGCACGGGAATCGCGCGAAGCCCCTCAAGCAGTCCGTATGCCGCCGTCAGCACCAGATTCAGCCTTGCCTGACGGGCAAGCTTAGGGAGTGCCGTATCACGGGCAATCGTATACACCGCAAGCAGAAGACAGGCGTGAAAGAGCAAGGAGAAGAGAATCATCGCCGACTCAAGCGGATTTTCAAGCGTGGTGGGGATCTCGCGTCCGAGCAAACGGAAAAGCTCAAATCCGCTCTGCACAAGAGAGATCAGCGCAAGCGGTAAAGAAGCAAAGCCGGCATAAGCAAAGAATCGGTTATGGCGGCGCAGCTTCGAGAGCGCCGCAAATACGATAACGTACCCTGCCAGACGGAAAAAGGCACGGTAAAGGTTAATGGAAAGAAGCTGTGCGGTCAGATAACCGAAAAACAAGAGTCCAAAGCCCATGTCAATTCTCCTTGTCTTTTGTCAGGGGATACATCATTCTTCCCCGTCAGCCCCCGACGCGGCGCCGCAGCATTTCTTGTATTTCTTTCCGCTGCCGCAGGGGCAGGGATCGTTTCGACCGACCTTGGGGGCCGCCTTTGCGGCACCGGCGGGCGCCCCCGCACGGCGGGGCTGCATCTGTCCGCCCGCAAATCCCTCAACCAGAGGCTTTGCGACCTCGACACGGGTGACCGGCTCGACGCGCGGGAAAATGCTGAGAATCGTGCGCACCGTAGCCGCACGGATATCATCGACCATTGCATCAAACAGATCCGCACCAAGCAGACGGTACTCATTGACCGGGTCACGCTGTGCGTAGGCCTGAAGGCCGATGCTGCCCTTGAGGTCGTCCATCTCGTCGATATGCTCCATCCACTGCGTATCCACGTTGCGCAGAAGCACGGCGCGCTCGATCTCGCGGAACTTCTCTTCCCCGAAAAGCTCTTCCTTGCTGTGATAGAGCTTCATGGCGCGGTCGAGCAGAAGATCGCGGATCTCATCAGCCTGAAGCTTGGCCGCCTCCTCTGCGGTATAGTTGAATTCGTCCTTATTGCAGAGGAGTCCGCCGAATTGCTCGCGCAGATGGGCAAAATCCCATTCGGCATGATTTTCAGCCGAGCAGGCGGCTGTCACCGCCTCATTGACTGTCTGCTCAATCATTGAGGTAATACTCTCCGAAATATCCTGTCCTTCAAGCACAGTCTGGCGCTGTCCGTAAATAATCGTTCTCTGCTGATTCATGACGTCGTCATAGGTCAGGACGTACTTACGGCGCTTGAAGTTCTGATCCTCAATGCGCTTCTGTGCCGATTCAATCGAGCCCGAGAGAATCTTCGCGTCGATCGGGGTATCCTCGTCAAGACCGAGGCGTTCA
>JAZNCR010000191.1:0-8056 GCA_045587605.1 Eubacteriales bacterium | reverse complement strand
TGTGCGGGGCGAGGGAGTGCGTCGTGGGTTGTCTGGCTGATGGTCAGCTTGTACCCGACCCCGCCCGCATCAACGACGGCAAAGCCGGCGTCAAGAATGGCAAGGCCGCCCGAGATATAATAAAACATAATCAGTCCTCGTTTTCTTCTGATGTTTCTTCCCCTTCTTCCGATTCAATCGGCGGGGAAAGCTCGCTCAGCTCGGCCGCAATCGCGTCGAGCGCAAAGCGCTCGTCCTCGGCGAGGGGATTGGTCTTCACCTCAACCATCGGGAAGCGGCGGCGCCAGAAGGGCTCGACGATGCAGAGCAGAATAAAGAGCAGACTTGATACGACCGTACAGGCAAGACCGTAGGTGAAGGCGCGGGGGCTGTATTTGAGCTCCAGCGTATGGGTGCCGGGCTCGGTGTCAAAGGCGATCAGCGCGTCGAGGGTCTTGTAAATCTCAACCGGCTCGCCGTCAAGCGTGATCTGCCAGCCCTCGTCGTAGGGAATGGTGGTGAGCACGGTCGTGCGCTCGGGCGTGGTCGTGATGGTGCCGGTGAAATGGGTTTCTTCATATTCGGGATCAATCAGATAGTTTCCCTCGGCGAGAGAAGCGAAGGTTTCTCCCAACAGATCGGTATTGAGCGAGTAGAAGAAAACGCTTCTGTCGATGACGTAGAGATCATCCTGGCGAATGGTCACGGTAACGCTGACCTCGGTTCCCTCGGTGAAGGTGCCAAGTGATACAATGCGTGCCGTTTCGTTGCCGTAGAAGGTATCGTGTGAATAGCCGTTGACCTTCAATGCAACCTCGCGGGGATATTCGCTTGGCAGGTAGAAGAAGACCTCTCCCTCGCGCGGTGCAGTAAAGGTATAGTAAATGTTGGCGTCCTTGTTTTTGTTTGCGGGGAGATACTTGATATGCCCTGCAATATAGGAGACCTCGCAGTTGTCGTTATCGGTCGAGTCGGTCTCGATCGGCAGGAAGAGATCAACCGACTCCCGGCCGAGCATTGCGCCGACCATGGCGTTGAGCCGCAGGAAGGGGCTGTCATAATCAGCAATGTCAAGCGTGGAGAGCGAGCTGTTTACCGCATAAGCGAGCGAGAGCGCATAGGGATTGTAGTATGCGGTAAAGTCTCCGGCGGTGTAAGCGGCGGTGTAGTAATTGCTCAGATCGTCCTTCGAGATGATATATTTGAGCCCGAGCAGAGAGTCGTTGACCGGCGTACCGCCGAGATATTTCGTCCAATGCGAGCGCGCGGAGTAGCCCATATGGTTGAGGAACTTGATGGTCTCGGCATTCAGCGTGGAGGTAGAGTTGGTCAAGCCGCGCATGTTCAGCGTCATATTGTCGTTGGTTTTTCTGTGGTCGGTCTTTTCCATGCGGTAGAAGGAGGTATCATTCTCCTGTACCACCTCCACGATGGGACGGAGGTTAGCCATATAATCCACATAGGAGCTGTATTTGGAATAGTAAACGTCGTCGTTGAGTGCGATCACGTTGGTCAGTCCCGCACAGAAGACCTCAAGGCAGACGAGAATCACGACCATCAGCGCGGTATTCTCCCGGTATTCGCGCTTAAGTGACATACAGAGTACGATCAGATAAAGCACGATACAGAAGAGAGAGAACCAGATCGCCTCAAAATCGGGCATATGCTCGATCTCCAGCTTTTGCGCGAGCACGACGAACAGTGCCAAAAAAGCGGAAACAGCCACGATGGTGCGGGGGGCATTATCCTGCATATACAGATAGGCGCGGTAGGCCAGCACCAACAAAAAGAAGCAAAGCATGAAGCTGTAGCGGTAGTTGAGCCAGTTGGGGCGCTGGAAGCCGTGCCAGACAAGATCAAGGGTGGATGCGTTGAAGCTGATGACGAAGAGGGTAATCACCACGCCGGCCATCACCTTTTCGCGCACCGAGAAGCGGCGGCTCATAAAGTAGAGCGGAACGAGCATGACGGTCAGCACGCCGCAGTAAACGAAGGGGAGTCCCTCGGGACGGACGGTATCGTAGGAGCCGGGGAAGAATTTGACGAGGAAATCGAAGAAGTCGAACTGCTGACTGAGCGAGAAGCTGGGGTTCGAGAAGGTGGTCTTTCCGAAGGTCAGTGCGTAATAGGCGGTTGCAACGATGACCATGGCAATGCCGATGGCAAGCGCCGAGAAGCCGCCGATGCGGCCGAGCGACTTAAGAAAATGACTGCGCTCGGCGCAGGGATTGTTCCGGTTGTCCTCGTTGTTGGCAAAATAGTAGTAGAAGAAATAGATGGCCACGTAAATGCAGCACATATAGCCGATATAGAAGTTGCTCATCACACAGACGGCGAGCGAGACGACGAAAAGCTTGAAGCGGCCGAATTTGATCAGCTGCTCAATGCCGTAGGTGATCATCGGCAGCCAGATCAGCGCATCAATCCACATGGTGTTGTGCTGCTGAACAACCGCATAGGCCGAGAGGGCATAGAGGATGGAGAAAGCAAGGATTGCAGACTTGTTGAGCTTCTCCGAGGTGCGGTGGAGATAATAGCCGAAGGAGAAGCCGCAGAATCCGGTTTTGAGTAAGAAGATGCAGAGCAGAGCCTCAAGAATTCTTTCCTTCGGGAAGAGAGCAACGAGATAAGAGAAGGGGGAGGCGATATAATACGCATAAATACCCATAAACTCACCGCCGAGTGAGCGTCCGAAGGAATAGAGCAGGGAGGCGTCTCCGTAGATAAAATTGCGAAGTGCTTCAAAGAAATAAACGTATTGTCCGTTGAGGTCAAGTACAAGGACAGATCCGTCCCCGAAGGGATGAATTTCCATGGCGAGATAGATCATGTACATGATCGCAAAGGGAATAAAGAAGGCAAGTGTCAGATAGGTGTAATCATTGCCCCGCCAAAGCTCGCGCAAAGAAAAGCGCTTTTTCGGCTCGGGAGAAGCCGGCGGCGCGGTAAGGTCGATCAGATGATTATTTTCCAAAACAGAGAGCCGTGATTGAGCGGACTCAATCTTTCCTTTCCTCGGTAGTTTCATTTTCCTCGGCAGGGATAATTTTCTTGATTGCCCGCTCAAGCTTGAGCCGATCAAGCACCATATCCCGCCCGCAGCCGCAGCAGACGATGCGAATTTCGCTGCCTACTCGCATAATGCGGAATCGGCGTGCTCCGCAGGGATGCTGCTTCTTCAGTTCAAGCAGATCTCCGGGCCGCAGACGCGGAATTTCCATGCATATCCCTCCTTTGGCTATACTTCATTATAGTATAACACATTTTTCCTGTAAATGCAATCATTTTTCGGAACAAAAAAGGACCGGATCACCGCAGAATCGGTGATCCGGCCGCCAAGGGCAGACAAACTTATTTCCCAATCAGGGTTGGTGCGACGAAGAGAAGCTCCCGTATACCGGCATAGAGGGCAAACACCTCACTTTCCTCTCCGCAGAAGAGGGTGAAGGCGGGAATCTTCAGCGTATCGGCTGCCCAATCGCAGAAGTTTTCTCCTGAGGAGGAGGTGAGGGGGATTTCGGCCAGACGGCAGAGCTGCCGCGCGATTGAGGCTGTCTTTCGGTCGGCGTGCTGCGGCATCTCAACGTGTGCCTTCCCGGTCCGCACGTCGAAAATCAAACCGAGTTCCGGCGTACTGCGCAGCATCCGACAAAGCGCGGCGCTCTCAGGCTCGGATTCGGGTGCTTCGCCGCACCAGCCGGATGCTCCTGTGTCATGATACGGCGCGGAAAGCGCCGTCTGCTTGCGCTGCATGAAGGTATTGCCATCGGCGGCGTAATTTTGGCGCAGATCAACGCCGCGGGCATTTGCCTGCCATGATGAGAAATCATCGCTGCCGTTTACGGTCCTTATCCTCGAATAGAGAAAGTGGTCCTCCCGAATCCCGCCCTGCGCGCAGATTACACCGTCGGGATTAAGCATGGGAATGATGTATTGCCTGCGCAATTCATGCAGATAGCGAAGATTGCAGCCATAAATTTGTCCGCGTCCCATCATCCGCTCGTGATATTCGTTGAGAAAGCGCAGAAGAATTGCGCTGATAATGGCGTCGCCGCCGCTTTGTGCACCGATCCAGACGACCGAGGGACGGCCGCGCCCAAAGGACAGACAGGGAATCGTGTGCGATAAAATGCTCTCCCCGATGCGCTTGCAGGCAAGATCGGGATAGCGTTGGGTCAGAATATCAATCGCTTCTTCACAGAGCGCGGGCGTCATTGCAGGAGGAAAGTCGAGTATGTGCTTTTCGGAGTCAAAACCGTGCATGGCAGGTATCCTTTCCGCGCGGGGCGCGTTTTTGTTTCATTCTATGCACGGGCTTTTGGGGGAATGAAAATATTTACAAAATATGCTGGCTTTTTTCTGTCTTTTGTGGTAAACTGAAAAACATGAAACCATCATGGAAGGAATAGACCGTATGACCAAATCTTCTTCACCCCGTCTGTGGCGTCTTGCGCTTGTCCTTTTCGGTATGATCGCACTTCGCTCTCTGGCGGTTGTGCCGCTCAGAAATATTCTCTCGGCCGATATTGCATATGCCGAGTCGGTTCTGCCGCTTGTGCTTAATATTTTCTCCGATCTTTTGCAGCTGGCGGCCATTTTTGTCAGTTATGCCGCGGTGATCGGTGCGGTGTTCCGCGGAGGGCTGCGCGCCGCAATGCCTGCTGCGCTGATCTATCTTCTCGCGTCCCTCTTCGGCGCGTGTGCCAATCTGGTCATCGATTTGGTATTCCATGCGGGCGGGGAGGTTTTTGTCGCCCTGCTTGCCATTTCGCTGCTCGGCGTTCTTTTTGAGATGCTTCAGCTGATGCTCGTTCTCTTCGGCACCCGTTTGCTTGCGCGCCGGTATGCGGGACCGCTCGTACCCACGTCTCTCTTTTCACTGCGGGTTCGTCCGCAGCTGGCGGCTTTCCTGTCGGCTATGCTTGTTCTTGTGGTACAGGCAGGCGGCAGGCTGCTCTACGACGTGTCGTACGGTGCACCAACCTCGGCGTCCGAGGTTGCGGAGATGGTCACGGGATACGGCGGAGACCTCTTGACCGCCTTCCTCGGCTATTGCGGAATGACGCTGATTCTGATGAGCGGCCGCGAGCGCACAGAAACCGAATAAAAGAAATATGGGAGTGCTGCATTGATCCCCGCGGCGCTCCCGTATATTTTTCTGCGTTCCGAAAATGCTGATTTCTCTTGCAGACTGTTTTGTCTCTCCACTTGACGAAATGCACTTTTTGTGGTATACTTTTATATTGGTATATTATATCAAGCTGTGAGGAATTATCATGATTATACTCGGGATCGACCCCGGTATCGCCATCGTCGGCTGGGGGGTCATCGAATACAACGGAAATCAGTTCCGCACGCTGGGCTACGGGTCGATTCAAACCCCGAAAACCAAAACGACCTCTGCGCGGCTGGCGGATATATATGCGGCACTCGCCGACATCATCGAGCGCTACCGCCCCGAGCAGATCGCGGTGGAGGAGTTGTTCTGGAATACGAACGTCACGACGGGTATCCGTGTGGCCGAGGCGCGCGGGGTGATCCTGCTTTGCGCCGAGCAGAGAGGGCTCGTGATGCAGGAATATACGCCGATGCAGGTTAAGCAGGCGGTCGTCGGTTACGGCAAGGCAGAGAAAAAGCAGGTCATTGCCATGGTCACCATGCTGCTCGGCCTGCGTCAGCCGCCGAAGCCGGACGATACGGCGGACGCGTTGGCGGTCGCCGTGTGCCACGCGCACAGCGCGGGAAGTGCCCTTTCGTCCTATTATAACTTATAACAAACCGTAAGATACAGAGGAGACAGACTATGTGGTGTGCAGATCAATGGAAGGATTACCGTTTGCTTGACGCATCGTCGGGTGAACGTCTCGAAAAATGGGGAAGCTATACACTGATCAGACCCGACCCGCAGATCATCTGGGAGAGTGACAAAACGCATTCCGCATGGAAAAAGGCGGACGCGATCTACCACCGCTCACAGAAGGGCGGAGGCGGATGGGTGAAGAACAAGCTTCCCGAGAGCTGGACGATCGCATATGGGGATCTTCGGTTTATGCTGAAGCCGATGGGCTTCAAGCATACCGGTCTTTTTCCCGAGCAGGCGGCAAACTGGGACTGGTTTGGTGATTTGATCCGCCGCGCGGGTCGTCCCGTAAGGGTGCTCAATCTCTTTGCCTATACCGGTGGTGCGACGGTTGCCGCCGCACGGGCGGGCGCCTCGGTCTGCCACGTCGATGCCGCAAAGGGCATGGTTCTGCAGGCCAAGGAAAATGCCAGACTGTCGGGTCTTGCCGACGCACCTATTCGGTATATCGTGGACGATTGCCGAAAATTCATTGAGCGGGAGATCCGCCGCGGCAACCGCTATGATGCGATCATCATGGATCCCCCCTCCTATGGAAGAGGTCCTTCGGGTGAGGTCTGGAAGCTTGAGGAGTGCATCGATGAATTCGTTGCCCTTGCGGCACAGGTCCTCTCGGACAAGCCCCTCTTTTTCTTGATCAATTCCTACACGACGGGACTCTCCCCCCTGACCATGGCCTACCTGCTTGAGCTACGCGTCAAGGCGCGATACGGCGGACGGGTAGAGGCAGGAGAGCTTGCTCTTCCCGTTGAGGCGACGGGAGGGCTTCTGCCCTGCGGGGCGAGTGCGCGCTGGCAGGCGGAAGGTGCCGACGCGAAGTAAACGCGATACTGAAGGAAAGGATAATGCTGATGCATACCGAACCGATTATAGAGACTGAAAATTTATGTTATTCCTACGAAGAGGACGGCGGCGGAAAAATTCCCGTACTGCGCAATATTTCTTTTTCGGTAAGCCGAGGCGAATATATTGCCGTTCTTGGGCATAACGGCTCGGGCAAATCAACCCTTGCCAAGCTGCTCAATCTGATTTTGACCCCGGACAGCGGGAAAATTGTGATCGCCGGCCGTGAAATTACCGATCCCGATCTGACTGAGGACGAGCTTTACGAGGTGCGCCGCTCGATCGGCATGGTGTTCCAGAACCCGGATAACCAGCTGGTTGCCACCATCGTCGAGGAGGACGTTGCCTTCGGCCCCGAGAATCTCGGCGTTCCCTCCGAGGAAATTCGCCGCCGTGTGGATGAGGCGCTTGATATGGTGGGGATGCGCAAATACGCGCGGCATGAGCCGCACAGGCTCTCGGGCGGACAGAAGCAGCGGGTTGCCATTGCGGGAATTATCGCTATGCTGCCAGACTGCATCATTTTCGACGAATCGACCGCGATGCTCGATCCTATCGGACGCCGCGATGTCCTCCGCGTGATCGATACGCTCAATCGTGAGCGGGGAATCACGGTTATCACCATTACGCATTATATGGACGAGGCGGCAAGAGCCGACCGCGTTCTTGTGCTCAATGACGGAGAACTCTATATGGAAGGAACTCCGGCAGAAATCTTTGCCCGTCCGGATGAGCTGACAGCCATCGGGCTTGACGTTCCGCAATGCACCGATCTCGTGCATCAGCTTCGCATGGCGGGAATCGACATCCCGGGCGAGCCCATTACACTTGAGGCGTGCGCAGATGCGATCTGTGCCGCGTATCAGGCAAACTGATCTGAAACCCGAAAAAGGAGGGTGCACAGACCCATGCGGCTGTGACACCGAACACGATGAACACGATAGAACTTGAACACGTTTCTTATATCTACAGCGCGGGGACACCGTACGAAATGCGTGCACTCGACGACGTTAGTCTGACGATTCGCGGCGGTTGTGTAACCGGGCTTATCGGGCACACCGGCTCCGGAAAATCAACGCTGGTTCAATTGCTCAACGGCCTCAACCGTCCGAGCGAGGGCCGGGTGTTGATTGACGGAGAGGATATTTGGGCGAACCCCAAGGAAATTGCCCGTCTTCGCTACCGCGTTGGTCTTGTGATGCAGTATCCCGAATACCAGCTTTTTGAGGAAACGGTACGCGCCGATATTGCCTACGGACCGAAAAATATGGGCCTTCCCGAAAGCGAAATTGCAGAGCGGGTGAGCGAAGCGGCAGATTTTGCCGGCATTCCGCGCGCACTGCTCGACAAATCGCCCTTTGATCTTTCGGGCGG
>JAZNCR010000190.1:0-15664 GCA_045587605.1 Eubacteriales bacterium | reverse complement strand
AATTATAGAATAATACTCGTTTTATCTTTTTATATGTATAGAATTCAACCATTGGTATGATTGACAGCATTCAACGAACATGATACAATAAAAAGGATAAAATTGTACTTATTCTACAATGTTTGAGAAAAGGAGGCAATGAACTTGCTTGATATAAAAAAATTTGGTCGGCGGCTCGCTGATCTTCGCCATGCAGCGCATTTGACACAGCGGGAGGTCGCCCAAAGATGCGCCGTTTCGGTTCAGGCGGTATCAAAATGGGAGCGCGGACAATGCTGCCCCGATCTGTTGATGCTTGATGAAATTGCCTCGGCACTCGGCGTTGAAGTGAAGGATTTGTTTTCATTTGACCATGACGTAAAATAAACAGCGAACACACAAGAAAAAGGTAACAGCATGAAAAAAGACAACAAAAAAACGAAAGAAAAAAAGAAGAAGCTTCCTCTGAGGAAAACGATATCCAACTCAATTTTTGCGCTTAAGATAATATGGGTCGCCTCGCCTATCTATCTTTTTATTTATCTGAGCTCCTCTGTGGTATACGGCACGATTGATTTTTTCTCCCAAAACTATTTGCTTCGAAAAATTGTCAATGACGTCTCAAGCGGCGTCCCCACCTCCTCGGTTTTACGGTTTGCCGTTATTCTCGGCATCATAACAATCGTTACATATACAGTCCTTCAATGGTTTTGGAATGTTCCGTCGCAAAGGATGAACAGAAAAATCTCCATGCATATACAAAGGATGCTGTTTAAAAAAGCGGCGCAGGTAGAGCTTGCCTGCTATGAAACCCCTTCCTTTTACGACAAATATGTCAGAGCAATGGAAGAAGCGAACACTCGAATCCAGAGTGTTATGTGGACGCTTGACCGACTGATCGGAAGATTCACCGCACTGCTTGCAAACTCTCTTTTGCTCTTTATCATCGACCCTGTTCTTATTCTTTTTGGTCTCTTTCCGCTTTTACTCGGCTTTTTCAAGCGTCTTGAGAGTATTGCAAGGCATGATTATGATACCCGAAAGAAAACGATCGATCGCCGAAAAAATTACGTGCGCAGAACGTTTTATCTCAACGAGTACGCCAAGGAAATGCGCATCGGCGGAATGTATGAGGCAATGCTGGATGATTTGCGAGAAACCTTAAATGATTTTCGCGCGCTCATCAAAAAACACGGTGTACGCAAGGCTGTCTATATCTATATCCAAAAAATCGGCCTTGAGGTGATTACCATTCTCGGTGCAACCCTCTACGCGGTATGGAGTACGATGGTCATCGGTCCCGAAAACGGCGGAATGAACGTGGGAGACTGTCTCGTTGTCGTTACGTCGATCGGCGGGATATCCTATACACTGAACAACCTCATTCAAAACTTTGCCGAGTTCGGAGAACACGCGCTTTATCTTGAGGACGTGCGCTTCTTTCTCGATTATGAGCCGACCATCGTTGGCGGCACGGATATTGCCCCCGAGGACGGTGGGGATATCACGGTAAAAGACCTTTTCTTCCGATACGAGGGTGCCGAAGAGGACACGCTGAAAAACATAAGCTTTACGCTCGGTAAGGGTGAGCGTGTTGCGCTCGTCGGAAGCAACGGCTCGGGGAAAACGACCCTTGTTAAATTGCTTATGCGGCTGTATGATCCGACGCAGGGTGAGATAAAGCTTGGAGACAAAAATATCAAGGATTTTTCACTTGACTCATACCGTTATTCCTTCAATACCGTCTTTCAGGATTTCAAGATGTTCTCCATGAGCGTCAAGGAAAACGTCCTGCTTCGGCCATCCGAGGAGGGCGATGAAGAGCTCGTAGAAAAAGCACTCAAGGAAAGCGGCGCGTACAAGCGCATCGAACGGATGGAAAAAGGACTTGATACCGTGCTGACCCGTGAATTTGATGACAAAGGGGAAAACCTCTCGGTGGGAGAACAGCAAAAGGTCTCCCTTGCAAGGATATTTGCGGACAATGCCCCCTTCGTGATTCTTGACGAGCCGTCCAGTGCACTTGATCCGATTGCCGAATACAAAATGTTCGAGAACATGATGCGTGCCACGGAGGGCAGAAGCGTGATATTCATCTCCCACCGCCTTTCCTCTGCGGTGCTTGCCGACAGGGTTTTTCTGATGGACAACGGCACGATCACAGAATACGGAACGCATTCCGAGCTGATGGCACTGAACGGAAAATATGCCGAAATGTTCAAGCGCCAGGCGGAGAATTATCTCGGAAGCGAGGTGATTGCAAATGGCTAAAAACGAAAAAAAGAAAAAGCAAAAGCTATCCTCTATATGCAAAAACAATCTTTTCATGATTGGAAAGGTTGCCAAATACACGCCTGCTTACTTTATCTGGATGATCGTCGAGGGTGTGATTTGGGGATGCATCAACTCTGCACAAGCCTATTATAGCTACAATCTTTTGAATGCCATCGGCGAGAGCAAGGATTTCCGATACGCCGTGAAAATCATTGCGTTAATGGCACTCTTCTATCTCCTCGCCTACCTGTTCAGCAGCTGGTATTGGCAGATCCACAATCAGCTCATGCGCGAAAAGCTTCATCTGAAAATGCACGAGGAGCTCTTCCGCAAATCGCTCTCGCTTGATCTTGCCTGCTTTGACGATCCCGAATTCTATGACGATTTTGTCTGGGCAATGGATCAGTCGGACACCCGGGCAATCGAGGTGGTGGAGGATACCGGAAAGCTCATCAACAGACTCGTATCGTCCACTACCCTGTTCAGTCTGCTCATCACGATCGATCCTGTCATTGCCTTAATCATCGGCTTGTCCTCATGCGTGACCATCATCTGCAATCTCATCGGAAACAAGGTCAGCTTTGCGCACAGCAAGGAAACCAATCCGCTTTGGCGAAAAAACGGGTATATTAACCGCGTTTACCGCCTTTCCGATTATGCAAAGGAGCTGCGCATCAGTCGTGCCGGAGAGCTTTTGATGAAGGAATATGACGAAAACAATGAAAAGCTCATGGATGTCGACCAAAAATACGGAAAAAAATATTTTCTGTATTACGGTCTCGGTTGGAATGCCGTCGCAAATCTGACCTACAGCCTGATTCTGATCTACATGATCGTCATGCTGGACAAGGGGCGTTTGCTGATCGGCGGATTTGCGGCAAGCGCCAACGTCGTTTGGTCGGTGCGCTGGATGATCACCGATTTAATTGAGAGACTGACCAAATATGCCAAGCATTCTCTCTTTATCGAGAAATACCGTGAATTTTTAAGATTAACCCCAAGCATCAGGAGCGGCGAGAGAACGCTTGCGCCATTTGAATCCTTGGAATTCCGAAACGTAAGCTTTTCGTATGAGTTTTCCGCTCATCCCAAATATCGCTTCCATGATGAGGATCACGTCTCCGCCAAAAAGAAAGGGGATAACAAGGATGCGCTGAAGAACGTCAATATGACTATACGTGCGGGTGAGAAAATCGCCATTGTCGGATATAACGGCGCGGGAAAAACGACCCTCATCAAGCTTATTCTTCGTCTTTACGACCCAACCGACGGAGAGATCCTTTACAACGGCGTGAACATAAAGGAATATAACATCGAAGAATACCGCAAGATGATTGGCACCGTTTTTCAGGATTTCAAGATATTTGCTACCGGCATTGCCGAAAACGTGATGAACGGCAAATATCATGAAGCCACAGATAAGGAAACCGTATTGGAGGCACTTCACCGAGCAGATTTCACCGAAAAGCTATCCGAGCTCCCCGAGGGAATCAACACGCATCTCACACGCGAGTTTGATGATAAGGGCGTCAACCTGTCCGGCGGTGAATCCCAAAAGGTGGCTATCGCTCGCGTATTCGCAAAGGATTATCCGATCGTCATCATGGACGAGCCGTCAAGTGCACTTGATCCGATGGCCGAGTATAATCTGAATCAATCCATTTTGCATTACACGGATGAAAAGACCGTAATTTTTATCTCACACAGGCTTTCCACAACACGTATCGCAGACAAGATATATATGTTTGATACGGGAAGACTGGTTGAAGAAGGAAGCCACAGCGAACTTCTTGCACAGAACGGGAAATACGCAGAAATGTTCCGTGTTCAGTCCGAAAAATATCAATTAAGCGGCAAAACAGCCTAAAGCAAGAGGCAAAGCTCAGCACGATACCGTACTGCGCTTTGCCTCTTCTTTGTTTGTTCCGGAGTATCGGCACCTCAAAGGAGAATACAGATGAGTCCGCCGCTTCCTTCGTTGACAATTCGCTCGAGCGTTTCGGCAAGCTTGGCGCGGGCGTCGTCCGGCATATGCTCGAGCTTAGCGTGCAGGCCCTCGTTGACAAGCTCATAGAGGCTTTTGCCGAACATATTGGATTCCCAGATTCGTCCGGGGTCCTCCTCAAACTCACGGAGCATATAGCGGACAAGGTCCTCCGACTGCTGCTCGGTTCCGACAATCGGATTGATTTCTGCCTCGATATTGGCACGGATCATATGGATGGACTGTGCCGATGCGCGCAGCTTGACGCCGTAGCCGCCCGCCTGCTTCACGATCTCCGGCTCATCCAGCTTCAGATCGCCAACGTCCGGCATCACGATGCCGTATCCCTTTTCATCTACGGCGGAGAGCGCCTCCTCGATCTTATCGTAGCGCATCTTAATCTCGGCAAGCCGCCGCATCGTCTCAATCAGCTCGGCTTCGTCGGCGATGGAAAGACCGGTCAGCTCGCTGAGCACGCTGTAATAAAGACCGTCCGCCAAGGCGACCTCGATCACCGCGCCTCCGACGCCCAAATCGAGTTCTTCTACGTTCGCTGATTTGACGTATTCACTTTCAACAAGTCCTGCAAAGGCTGATGAAATTTCGCCGATCTTATGAACCTTGCCGGCGCATCGGCAAATCGACTCGGTGACGCTTTGACGAATCATATGGGTGCTCTCAATGGCTCGTGTCCATTCGGGCAATTTGATCTTGATCTCCCGCACGGGGAATTCATGCAGAACGAGGGCAAGGATATGCCGGATATCCTCGGCGTCAAGCTCAAGGCAATTGACAAGGGCGACGGGCACGTGATATTTCTCCTCAAGCGTATAGGCAAGCTCGGTCGCCTCTGCGGCCGCAGGATTGGCTGAATTGAGCACGATGGCAAAGGGTTTACCCATTTCCTTCAGCTCCCTTACCGCCCGTTCCTCGGCGTCTACGTAGCTGTGGCGGGCTATCTCACCGATCGTCCCGTCGGTGGTCACCAGCATTCCGATGGTTGAGTGCTCACGGATAACCTTCTCGGTGCCAAGCTCCGCGGCGTCGGCAAAGGGCATCGGCTCGTCTGCCCACGGCGTCTGCACCATCCGCGGCTGTCCCTCTTCGATATGTCCCATTGCCTCGGGAACGATAAATCCGACACAGTCGATCATCTTAACGCGCAGTCCCGCGCCGCCGTCCAGCGTAATCGGAACGGCATCGTCGGGAATAAATTTCGGCTCGGTCGTCATCACCGTTTTTCCCGCCGCACTCTGCGGCATTTCATCCCGTGCCCTTTCTCTGTCGTAATCTCCCGCAATATTCGGCAGGACAAGCTCTTCCATGAACCGTTTGACAAAGGTGGATTTTCCGGTTCGCACAGGACCGACAACGCCGATATAAATATCTCCGCCTGTCCGCTTGGCGATATCCTTGTATAGATTCGTCATATCTGTTCCTCCGTATCGATGTAAGGTTTTGTACATGGTATGCACAGTCGGAACAAGATATGACAAGTCATGCGCCCAAAGGATAGGAAAAGGAGCACGAAACCTGAGTTTCATGCTCCTTTTTTAGGAAAATTATTGAATTAACGCATCGACAGCAGACGTGTACGCAGCGAATTTGGCATCCGTCTCTTCCGCATTTTGGCCGCTCATCATATAATAGAACTTTACCTTCGGCTCAGTGCCCGACGGACGAACAACGATCACGTCACCGCCGGCAAGACCGTAGTAGAGCACGTTTGATGCGGTAAGCCCGGTCGGCTCTACCCTGCCCTCGGGCAGGTGGGTGATGGTCTGTGCACGGTAGTCGCCGATCAGAACGACCTCACGGCCGGCAAAATCCTTCGGCGGATTGGCGCGAAGGGAATCCAGCATTGCGGCCATGCGTTCAGCACCGTCGACGCCCGGCATGACGACCTCGACGTTGCGCTCGGCAGAGAAGCCGTAGCGGCGATAAAGCTCATTCAGCGCATCATAGAGGGTCATGGAGCGCGCCTTATAGTACGCCGTCATCTCGCAGATGAGCATCGAAGCAATCACGGCATCCTTATCGCGGGCATAGGTTCCCTTCAGGTAGCCGTAGCTTTCCTCAAAGCCGAAAAGGAAGCTTCCCCTTCCCTCTTCCTCGTGCTGCTTGATGACCTCGCCGATAAACTTAAATCCGGTCAGCACGTCGTGCATTACGACGCCCGACTCGGCACAAATCTTTGCCGCAAGCGAGGTGGTGACGATGCTCTTTACCGCATACGGCTCGGGCGGCATGGTATCGGTTTCCCTGTATGCCGTAATGATATAATCAAGCAGGAGTGCACCCATTGCGTTTCCGGTGATGGTCACGAAGCTGCCGTCCGGCGTACGGCTGACGACACCGACACGGTCGGCATCGGGGTCAGTGGCGATAACCAGATCACTGTTTTCGCGTTCGGCAATGGCAATACCGAGGGTGAAGGCCTGGGCATATTCGGGATTGGGCTTGGATACCGTCGGAAACCCGCCGTCCGGCTCACTCTGCTCGGGAACCGAGTACAAATACTTGAGTCCCGCGCGGCGAAGTGCTTCAGGAACAAGGCGGGTTCCTGCGCCGTGCAGGGGGGTATACACAATCTTCAGATCGTCCGCAACCGCGGGGATTGCATCGGGATTGACACGCTGCGCCAGCACTGCGGCAAGATAGCGCTCGTCAAGTGCTTCGCCGATGATGGTAATCTTATCGTTCTTTGTCAGCTCGCTGTACGGCAGGCGCTTAACACCCTCGAAAATATCAATGCGGGCAATCTCCGCGGCGACAACGTCGGCATACTCGGGTGCGAGCTGTGCGCCATCCTCCCAGTACGCCTTATAGCCGTTATATTCCTTGGGATTATGCGAGGCGGTAATATTGATGCCCGCAACGCAGTGCAGCTCGCGGACGGCAAAGGAAAGCTCGGGGGTAGGACGGATATCGTCAAAGAGATAGGTGCGGATCCCGTTTGCGGCAAGCACACAGGCGGCAGTTTCGGCAAAGAGGCGCGAATTGATTCGGCTGTCATAGGCGATTACAACGCCGTCCTCCGCTCTGCCCTCACGCAGAACGAGTGCCGCGAGGCCCTGCGTTGCGTGTGCAACGGTATAGACGTTCATACAGCCAAGACCGGTTTTCATGGTTGCACGCAAGCCTGCCGTACCAAAGGTCATCGGGGCGGAAAAGCGAGATCGGATCTCGTCACGATCTTCGGCAATCGCCGTAAGCTCCGCGCGCTCCGCATCGGACAGCACGCCGCTCTCAAGCCATCTTTTGTATACGTTCATATAAGACATATTCTGCTTCTCCTCTGCTGTATTTTTCTCTTTTATTTGGTTTCAACAATCTGTTTCAGTGCGCAGGCAAGCTGGTCGGGGCAGGAGGTCGCCTTGAAGCCGCAGCGAATGCCCGAGAGACGGCGAATCGCCTCGTTTACCTCCATTCCCTCAACGAGACGGGATACACCCTGCGTATTCCCCGAGCATCCGCCGGTAAATTCAACGCGGGATACGATTCCATTCTCGACCTCGATCTCGATCATTCGGGCGCATACGCCCTTGGTGGTATATGTGTACTTCGTCATAGTATATTCTCCTTACGTAATCAATATTCGTTTATTCGGTAATGTGGGTATAAAGTCCGATGGGGTTGTACTGCGGGACAGCCAGCGTCAGATAGATCAAAAACGGCTTCAGCTGCGCTTCGTCCGCGTTGCCGTATACTGCATGACAGGCAAAACGGTCGTCGGAATAGGCAAGCGGAATTGAATCGATACGCCGCAGAGAAAGCCCCGAGAGCCTTGCGGCATCAAGCAAAGGCGCGAGTGCATCATCGGTGCTCCGCGTTACGCTGAGTTCAAAGAAGCGTTCTCCCGTCTCTGACGGTCGGGGGCGCGTGAAATTTTTCTTAAGCAGTGCAAACCGGGATTCGGAGCCGTCCTGCTGGTCAAGATCGCAGGTACAGACGATCTTCAGCTCGTAGCGGTCAATGAGGCGATAAAATCCCAACAGCTTTCCGTCCTGCGTATGCTCGATGGGCAGAATACACGCCTCACAGTTTCCCGCCGATACCGCCTCACAGGCGGCACCATAGCTATCGTGATATTCAGACCGCGCACGGGAAAGGGTTGATGAAAAGACGCGATAGGCGCGATCGGTAAAGGAATTCCGCAGATAGGCAATTACCCCCTGCGCGCTTCGTGGAATCGGTTCATCATGCACGAGCAGCGCTTCAATCGGCAGCTCCGGCATCGCCTCACAGACCAACCGGCAAAGCTCAATCTGTTCGAATGTCGATAAGCGGGAAAAGGCTGTATCAAGGAATGGTTTGTTTTCCTCCAGCGCATCAAAGACGTGCCCCAACCTCACTTCCCTCTCCATCCGCTCAAGCAGAACCTCCATGCGGGGATGGTCGGCAGTAAGTGTATACGCCAATTCACGAAGATGGGCACGTCCGGCCTCAAGAAATTGTGCACAAGCAGGATCAAGCACCCGCAAATTTGCAAGAGACACCCTCAGCGCATCGGTGACAGCACGCCCGCTCACAGCTCTTCCAACAGAGAGAAGCTCTCATCGAGGAAGCTCTGCAGCTCATCTGCACGAAGCTGACGCTGGGCAAGAAGTGCCAGCATATAAATTTGCTTGGCGATGCGGCGTGCCGAAGCTGCCTTATCCTCCTCGGCAGCAATGGCCGACAGCTTGGCGGTCAGCGGCGCCGATGCGTTCACGATAAGCGTCATCTCGCACGGAAATGCGGTATCGTTGTCCCCGCCCGACATGGCGTACATCCGCATCATCTCTTCCATGCGGCGGGATTCTTCCGAAACGTTGAGCATTGCGGGCAGTCGCTTATCCTTGAGGTTCTCAAACTTCACCTGCAGGGTCTCGGAACCGCTTACCTCGCGGAAGAGCGCCTCAAGACGGGGATCGGCTTCTGCCTCGCCCTCTGCACGGAGCGCCTCGGCAACGTCGGCATCAATCCGAACGAATTTCACCCCGCTCATATTCTGCTCAAGGATATGAATAAACTGCACGTCGATCATGCGGTCGAAGAGTGCAACCTTGATTCCCTGTGCGTCGAAAAGCGAGATATACTGTGCCTGCGCGGTTTTATCGGCGGCATAATAGATCGTATTTTCGTGCTTATCCTTGCAGTCTGCCAGGTAATCGTCAATTGTCAGATAAGTGCCGTCGGTCAGGCGGAGCAAGAGCGCGCTCTTGACACGGTCGTAGAACTTGCGGTCGCGCATACAGGCGTACTCAATGAAGGTACGAATATCGTCCCAGAGCGATTCATAGGTTTCACGCTCGGTGTTATAAAGTGAATTCAGCTTATCCGCGACCTTCTTGGTAATATGCGCGGACACCTTTGCCACGTAGGCATTCGACTGCAGATAGCTGCGGGAGACGTTGAGCGGAAGCTCGGGGCAATCAAGCACACCCTTGAGCATCAGAAGATACTCGGGGATCACTTCCTTGATGTTATCGGCAACGAATACCTGATTATAATAAAGCTTCACCTCGCCCTCAAGCGAATCATACTCGTGCGCGATGCGGGGGAAATACAGGATTCCTTTGAAGTTTAACGGATAATCGGCGTTGATATGGATATAGAAAAGCGGATCGCGGAAATCACCGAACACCTTGTGATAGAAGTCATTATATTCCTCGGGGGTGCAGGCCGACGGCGCCTTCTGCCAAAGCGGATGAATATCATTGATCGGAGCAGGTGCGGCACTGTGCGTACATTCCTCGCAGTCACAGCCATCGCCATGCGCCGTTTCGTTTGCGATTTCTTCGTCCGCATCGCTAAAATAGATTTCAACCGGCATAAACGCACAGTATTTGGCAAGCATCGAACGGATCTTCGCCGCCGAGAGGTATTCCTCTTCACCCTCCGCGATATGGAGCGTAACGGTGGTTCCGCGCTCGGCTTCATCGGACGGGAAGATCTCATACTCTCCGTTTGCATTGCAAAGCCAGCGGACAGCAGGGGCGTTCGTATAGGAGCGCGTGACGATCTCGACCTCGGCGCTGACCATAAATGCCGAATAGAAGCCGAGACCGAAGTGACCGATGATACCGTTTTTGTTCGTCTCGCCCTCGCCCTCGTACTTTTGGATAAAGTCAAGCGCACCCGAGAGCGCGATCTGACAGATATATCGGCGAAGCTCTTCCTCGGTCATGCCGATTCCGTTATCACGGATCGAGAGTGTTCTCGCCTGTCGGTCGAGTGAAACCGTGATTCGGAAATCATCTTCAATGTCCTGCACCTCACCCAATGCCGAAAGACGGCGAAGCTTGGTGACGGCATCTGCTGCATTGGAAACCAGCTCGCGCAGAAAGATATCCTTTTCCGAATAAAGCCATTTTTTGATAATCGGGAAAATATGCTCGGTATCGACCGAGATACCGCCCTTGTTCTGATTGATTGTATCCATGATGTTACCTCCGGGGGATTATTTTTTCATCTTCTTCATTTTTTTGAGCAATTCGATCAGCTTTTTGAGCCAATCCATAAGCACGGCTGCTGCGCGGCGGAAGAAAGCAAGCAAAAGCCGTCCCGCACGGGCAAGAATTCCGTCATCCGTCTTCTCTGCCGGAATATCCTCGGGATCGGAATAGTAGGCTGCCGTTTCGGTGGGCAATTGGCGCGCCGCAAGACGGGCCTCGATATATTTTTTGAGCAGTGCGCAGATCACGGCGAACAGCGGAACGCCGAAAATCATTCCCGGTACGCCGAAATAGCCGCCCATCACGGTAATGGAAATGAGAACACCGAGAGAGCTGAGTCCCGTGCTGTCCCCGAGAATCTTCGGCCCGATCACGTTGCCGTCAAGCTGCTGAATCAAGAGAATCAAAAGCGCAAGCAAAATCGATTTGGAGGGCTGTGCGATAAAAACGATAAAAATGCTGGGTATCGCACCGATAAACGGACCAAAGAACGGGATGACGTTCGTCACACCGACAATCACCGCAAGAAGCGGATAATAGGGCATACCGAAAATGGCAAACACGATAAAAGAAAGGATGCCGATAATCAGCGAGTCAAGCAGCTTTCCGACAATAAAGCCGCCGAAGGTGCGGTCGGTATACACCGCAAGATCGCGAAAGCTTTCTACTCTCTCCGCCGAGAAAAACGCCGCGCAGATTTTCTTCACTCTGGCAGCAATTTTTTCCTTTGCCAAAAGAAGATAAACCGAAATGATGACGGCAAGCAGAAGATCAAATGCGCCGTTTACCAGATTGACGCTGTATGCCAGCAGATTGTTGGTCAGCCCGGTCAGGAAATCACCCGACTCGGTAATCAGCGCCTTTACCTTAGCGGAGATCTCGCTCGGATCGATAAAATCGGCCAGCGTTTGATACTCATCGCTGAAAAGCGGAAAATCGCGGATAAACTGATCGGCGAACTTAATGGCCGAATTGATGTAGGACTGGAAACGGGAAATCAGATCGTTATAGCTGTTTGAAATCTGCGGCACAACGAGCAGAAGAAACAGCGTAATTACCAAAAGAATAATCAGATAAGTAGCCGTCAGAGACAGGCCGCGGCGAAGGCTGCGGCGGCGCTTTTTGCGTTCAACGAAGGCAAATGCCCGATTCTCCATCAGGCGGAAGAGGGGATTGAGCAGGTAAGCAAGTATTATACCGATAAAAATCGGGTTAAGCACGTCCATAACATGATCAATTATTCCCCACAGGCTGTCCAAATTGAACCCTACGATCAGAATAATCATCGCGATGGCGATCACAATACAGGCATAAATGGCAATCGTCGTATATTTACGGTTCCAGTCAATCTTAAACATGGTCTTTCCTCCGTCAGCTTAAATTGGGGAAACCTATATATCTAATCTATTATACCCTTTTTCGTACAAACAGTCAAGAGGAGCGCGGGATTTGCGTGCTTTTTTACACTTTTTCTACGCTTCGGTCATATTTTCGCCCCTCTGCATACGCAAATAACGCACAAAAAGAAAAAGATCGGCAGAGAGAAAATTATGCCGAATGACATTGCAAATTTTTCCGATTTATGGTATAGTAATAGCAGATAAATCCAAAAAAAGGAGAGATCGCCCAATATCGGCGGTCGAAGGTGATTTATGCAATATTTCTTTGATCTTGACCGCGTGATTGATGCCGCACTGACCGAGGATATCGGAACAGGAGACATTACCACGCTGACAACCATTCCCGCGGACCGCTCCGCACACGGCCGTTACATCGCCAAGGAGGACGGTGTTCTCTGCGGTATCGAAATTGCCGAGGTTGTTTACCGCCGCATCGATCCCTCTATCCGTATGACCTTCCATTTCCGTGACGGAGATCGGATCAAAAAAGGCGACGTGATTGCAGAGGTTGACGGAAACGCGATTGCACTTTTGACCGGCGAGCGCGTCGGACTCAATCTGATGCAACGGCTCTCGGGCGTTGCAACCCGCACCGCAGAAGCAGTTGCCGCGGTGGCGGGAACGGGAGCGTCAATCTGCGACACCAGAAAAACGACACCGGGACTGAGAGTGCTTGAAAAATATGCGGTTCGGGTAGGCGGAGGAAGCAATCACCGCTTTAATCTGGCCGACGGTGTCCTGATCAAGGACAATCATATCGTTGCGGCGGGCTCGATCACGGCCGCAGTCCATGCAGCCAAGCGGGGCGCTCCGCACACCATGAAGGTTGAGGTTGAGGTTGAAAGCCTGAATCAGCTCCGCGAGGCGCTTGATGCAGGCGCCGATATTATTATGCTCGACAATATGGATGAGGCCATGATGCGGGAAGCGGTCTCCATCGTAAACGGACGCGCACTGACCGAAGCGTCCGGCAACATGGGCGACCGTGATCTGCGTGCCGTTGCCGAATGCGGCGTTGATCTGATCAGCATCGGCGCACTGACCCATTCGGTTCGTTCACTCGATATCAGCCTGAAATTTCAACTTCTTTGATTTAGATTTGGAGCAAAAAAAATGAAACGCTATTTGTTTGACTATGACATCAATGCCCTTCCCCGCCTTCATTACGACGTATTGATCGTAGGCAGCGGAATTGCAGGACTCTATGCCGGTCTCCATCTCGATCCCTCGATGAAATGCGCCATTATCACAAAGCTGCATATTCAGGACGGAAATTCCTGGCTGGCGCAGGGCGGCATTGCTGCGGTCGTTTCCCCCGACGACAATTTCGAATCCCACATCCGCGACACCCTTGTCGCCGGTGCGGGTCTTTGCAACGAGGACGCCGTTCGCGTTTTGGTCGAGGAAGGCCCCGAAAACATCCGCGAGCTCATTGATCTTGAGGTGCCCTTCGACACGAATGCCGATGGAGATCTCCTGATCGGCAGAGAGGGCGGACACTCCTGCCGCCGTGTCGTGCATTGCGGCGGTGACGCAACCGGAAGAGAGACGACCCGTCGCCTTGGTAAGGTCGCACTCAGCCGTAAAAACATTGAAATGCTCTTTGACACCTATCTTGTGGATATTCTGACCGAGGACGGACGTGTTGTGGGTGCCGTGATTGACGACGGAGAGCCAAAGGTTGTCGTTACCTCCAACATCATTCTTGCGACCGGCGGTATCGGTGCACTTTATCTTTATACGACCAATCCCGCGGGAGCAATCGGAGACGGTATTGCAGCCGCCGTCCGCGCGGGTGCCGTTACCGAAAACATGGAGTTGGTTCAGTTCCATCCGACCACCCTCTTCGTTCCCAACCAAGGCGACCGCACCTTTCTGATCTCTGAGGCAGTTCGCGGTGAAGGAGGACTGCTGCGCAATCGCAAGGGCGAGCGTTTTATGATCGGACGTCATCCGATGTGCGAGCTTGCTCCCCGAGACATCGTGACGCGCGGTATTCTGGCCGAGCTTGAGACGAGCGGTGACGAATGCGTTTATCTTGACGTTTCCTCGATGGATGAGGCCTTCTTCTCCCTGCGCTTCCCAACCATTTACGGCGAATGCCACAATTTCGGCGTCAAGGTGCCGAAGATGTCCATCCCCGTCCGTCCGGCACAGCATTATCAGATGGGGGGGATCAAAACCGATCTTGACGGTCGAACCAATATTGAGGGGCTTTATGCCTGCGGAGAATGTGCCTCGACCGGAATTCACGGTGCAAACCGTCTGGCCAGCAATTCCCTGCTTGAATGCCTTGTCTTCGGCCGACGTGCGGCAAGACACATCTGCGGCAAGGCAATCTCTTCTCCAACCGTCCCCGTCATCAAGCAGGAGGAAAGCGGCTCCCGCCTGCTCTCGGCCACCGAGCGCACCGAGCTCCGCCGCCGTATCCGCAATCTGATGACGCGCGACGCTGCAGCGATCCGAACCAACGCAGGACTCACCCGTGCCGGAGCTCAGCTTGACGAGCTGGCACAAATTCTCGAATCCGCCGTCCTCAAGGAACAGGCAGATTACGAACTGTACAGCATGGTACAGGTTGCTTCCCTCATCGTCGACGGTGCGCTCGCCCGCAAGGAAAGCATTGGCGCACACTATCTCGTTGACTGACGATGGCAGATCGGATTACGCTTCGCGCGCCGGCGAAAATCAATTTATTTCTTGACATCACGGCGCGGCAGGAGAACGGCTATCATTCGCTCAATTCCCTGATGCAGCAAATCAGTCTTTCCGATACGCTGACGGTTATCATGGATCGGTCGGGGGACGACATCGCCCTTTCAACCGATCATGGCGGATTGGTCTGCGACGAGAATAATCTCGTCTGCCGTGCGGCACGAGGCTTCTTCTCTGCGCTCGGTCACGCTCGGTCGCTGTCGGTGTACCTGGAAAAGGAAATCCCCATGCAGGCCGGTCTTGGCGGCGGAAGTGCCGACTGTGCCGCCATGCTTCATGCGCTCAACCGTCTCTGCGGAATGCCCTTTTCAACCGAAGAGCTCTGTCAGATTGGCACACCGCTCGGCGCAGACGTCCCCTTCTGTATAGCGGGCGGAACACAGCGCGCGGAGGGAATCGGAGAAAAGCTCTTCCCCCTGCCCCCGATGCAGTCCTGCTTTATCGTGGTGGCAATGGGAAAGGAAAGTATGCCGACCCCGGCCGCCTTCAAAGCACTTGACCGTATCTACGACGGTTTTACCGACCGCCTGCCAAGGACGAAGGATTACGAAAGAATTATTGCTTCGCTGACCGAGGATTTGTCCGTTCTCGCTCGCGGAATGTACAATATTTTTGAGGATGCCGTCCTTCCTGCACTTCCCGTGCTTCGCGATCGACTTGATCTGCTTCTTCGCCACGGTGCGCTCGGTGCGCGCATGAGCGGGAGCGGCGCTGCCGTTTTCGGAATATTCGCCGAGGAAAGGGACGCCGCACGCGCTGCAGAGGCGCTTCGGTCGTCAGACTGCGCATCCTGGATTTGTCAACCGATTCAAGGGGCTGAGTCATTAACTTAGTCCAAAAAAAGAAAAAGCGGATGTTCTTTACCGAAAGGT
>JAZNCR010000189.1:0-5305 GCA_045587605.1 Eubacteriales bacterium | reverse complement strand
TGGATGCCGTGGTCTACACGGTCGCTATCTCCCCCGACAATCCCGAATACGTGCGGGCCGGGGAGCTTGAAATCCCCTGCATTTCGCGGGCCGATTATCTCGGCTATATTATGGATGCATACCGCAATCGTGTGGGCATTGCGGGGATGCACGGCAAGAGCACCTGCACCTCCATGTGTGCACACACCTTCCTCTCGGCCGAGGTGAATCCGACCGTGATCTCGGGTGCGGAAATGGACGAGATGGGGGGCGCATACCACGTCGGCGGTGAGGAGCATTTCCTCTTTGAGGCCTGTGAGTATATGGATTCCTTCCTCGATTTCAGTCCCACGGTGGCGGTGATCCTCAATATTGAGATGGATCATACCGATTATTTCACCAGTATGGAGCAAATCCGTACCTCTTACGGTGCGTTTGCGGCAAAGACGGGCAATGCGGGCTGCGTCATTGCCAATTATGACGACAACGACGTTCGCCTTGCACTTGCCTATTACGGCGGGGAAATCATCTCGTTCGGCGTGAATAACAAATCGGCCGACTATACCGCCGCCAATGTCCATTACGTCAACGGCAAGCCCGATTTTGATATTCTGCGCCGCGGGGAGTTCTTCTGCCATGCCCGTCTGTTGGTGCCCGGGACGCACAATATCTACAATTCGCTTGCCTGCGCCGCCGCTGCCGATCATTCGGGGCTTTCTCCCGAGCAGATTGCGCAGGGACTCTCCACCTTTACCGGTGCAAAGCGCCGCATGGAATTCAAGGGCCATTTGCGAGGCGCAGACGTATTTGACGATTACGGCCACCATCCCACCGAGGTCCGCGCAACGCTGGACGGCGTGGCACGCATGGGCTACGAGCGCGTATGGTGCGTCTTCCAGCCGCACACCTATGCCCGTACGGCCGAGCTCTTTGAAGAGTTTGCCGGTGCGTTTGAGAATGCCGACCGCGTTCTCTTCGCCGATATTTACGCTGCGCGCGGGGACGAGGACAATCACTTCGGCGTCAGCTCGGCAAAGCTGGCCGACCGCGTAGGTGAACGGGCAAGCTATTACGACAGCTTTTCTGCCATTGCCGAGGAGCTGAATGAAAGCGTATATGAGGGCGATGTGGTCATCATTATGGGTGCGGGAGACCTTTTCCGCCTCTATGATCTGCTCGATCTCGAATGATAATGGTTTACCATAATAAAAAAATTTGATAATTTTCGCCAAAACTCTTTACAAGACAAGAAAAATAGAGTACAATACAAACAGTGTAAAATTTTGCCGATAGGAAAGGGACGTTAAGATGAAGAGTAAAATCCGCGATGAAAAAATCGACTATCTTTTCAGAGGTATCCTGACCCTTGATTCGATGGAGGATTGCTATAACTTTTTTGAGGACCTCTGCACGGTATCCGAGCTGAAGGAAATGTCTCGCCGTATGCTGGCCGCCAAGATGCTCAGAGAAAATTATATTTATTCCGAAATTGCCGCGCAGACGGGGCTGAGCACGGCAACCATCAGCCGCGTCAACCGCTGCCTCAAATACGGCTCGGACGGTTATCTGAGCGTGCTTGAGCGCATCGAGAAGCGCCGCGGAAACTGATATGTCCGAGTACAGCGCAATCGCACACGTTTACGATCGGCTGAATGCCGACATCGATTATGGCGCGTGGGCAGATTTTGTTGAGGCGTGCTTCGCCCGGCATCTGCCCGCGCGCCCCTCGCTTGTGCTCGATCTCGCCTGCGGAACCGGCAGTATGACGCACGTGCTCGCCGCGCGGGGATACGATATGATCGGGGTTGACCGCTCGCCCGAGATGCTCTCGACCGCCTATGCCCGTGCAGGCGAGGTAATGCCGCTCTTCCTCTGCCAGGATATGCGGAGCTTTGAGCTGTACGGTACGGTGGGTGCTGTGGTGTGCTGCCTTGACAGCATCAATTATCTCATTGGGAAAAATGATCTTGATCGCTGTTTTCGGACGGTGCATAATTATCTCGATCCGGACGGACTCTTTCTCTTCGACGTCAATACCCCCTACAAATTTGCCAACGTCTACGCCGACAACGCCTATATTCTCGAGGATGAGATCGACGGCCGCGCCGTTTTCTGCGGTTGGCAAAACGCATATGATCCGACCTCGGGGCTCTGCGACTTTTATCTGACCCTCTTTGAGGAGGACGAGGACGGCCGCTATCTCCGCACCGAGGAGACCCAGCATGAGCGCTGTTTCTCCCATACGGAGCTGCTTGACGCGCTGACCAAGGCCGGATTTTCTCACCTCGGCACCTATGCCGACTACCGCTTCAGCGAGCCGGGCGAAAGCACCGAGCGCTGGTATATTGCCGCTCGGGCAATCAAGAATTAATCTGCGCGCAAGCGGAGGCCTGCGTGTACGGAAGAGGATAATAAAAAGGAAGAATATCATGCCGAAATCTACAATTCTCCGCGCGATGACGCAGGACGGCAGCGCGCGGCTTCACGTCATTAACTCCACCGAGATCGTCAATGCGGCGATTCGCTACCATCAGCCAATGCCCACGGGTGCCGCCGCACTCGGCCGTCTTTTGACGGCGGCATCGGTCATGGGCAGTATGCTCGGCGAGGAGACCGACAGCCTGACGGTTGCACTGGAAGGAGACGGCCCGGCAGGTCGTCTGATCGCGGTTTCCGATTATGCAGGCAACGTGCGCGGATATATCGAGCATCCCGAGGTCGATCTGCCGCTGAAATCGAACGGCAAGCTGGACGTCGGTACCGCAGTTGGCCGCGGCGCACTCCGCGTGATCCGCGACTGCGGCGGCGAGGAGCCCTATGTCGGTTCCATCCCGCTCACCACGGGCGAGATCGCCGAGGACATTGCCGCCTACTACGCGCAAAGCGAACAGGTGCCGACCGTATGTGCGCTCGGTGTGCTGATCGACCGCGACTATACCTGCATGGGCGCGGGGGGCGTGTTCGTTCAGCTTCTGCCCTTTGCCGATCCCGACATCATCGATCAGCTGGAGGAAAACGCGGCCGAGCTGCGCCGCCTGTCCGCTCTGATCGCTGAGGGCGCGTCGAATGAAGAAATCGCCGAGATCGCACTGGCAAAGATTCCCTATGATATTTTTGATACCCTTGAGGTAGAATATCGCTGCACCTGCAGCCGAGAGCGCACCGCGAATGCCCTCAAATCGCTTGGCCGGAAGGAACTCGAGAATCTGCTGGAGGAAGCTCGCGTTGAGGACGGTGTCGAGCAGATCGAGGTCTGCTGCCGCTTCTGCGACCGCAAGGAGCACTTCGTCCGCTCCGACGTCGAAAAAATGTTTTCGGGCGAATAAATCAGCCTGCCGCCGGTCATACTGGGAGAGGAACACCCTCTCCCGGCGGCAGGAAATTTTTTCGAATAATTTCAAAAAAACCCTTGACAAGCCCGCCGCAATCTGCTATAATATTGCCTGTTCGATGGGGTATCGCCAAGCGGTAAGGCAACGGACTCTGACTCCGTCATTACCTAGGTTCGAATCCTAGTACCCCAGCCAAAAAATCCAACTCTTACGAGTTGGATTTTTTCATTTGTGTCCGAAGGACACAACATCATTTGCCCGAAGGGCAACATCATTTCGAGCGAAGGCGAGAACATCATTCCGTCGCAGACGGACACAAATGAACGAGGTTGTGCCTTGCACAAATGATGTACTTCGTAATGATGTTACGCCTCGCGGCGTAAACGATGTTGCGCTTCGCGCAAACGGGGCGGTAGCCGTTTGTTTGGTGCCCTGATTGACAGTTGATTTTTAACCGAAAGTATGATATGATTGATTTTAGAAAGGTGGTGTGGTTATGAACGAAGACAAGCTTGGTGATTTGTCGATGGAATTATCGGTTGAAATTTTGAAATTGACAAAAGAATTGCGAAAGCAACACGAAACTGTTATTTCCAATCAAATCGGCAGAAGCGCGACAAGCATTTGTGCAAACATTGCCGAGAGTAAATACGCTCATAGCCGCGCTGACTTTATCGCAAAACTTGAGATTTCGCTCAAAGAAACAAACGAAACAAGTAAATGGCTTGAAATGCTTTGAAAAAGCGCGTATATTGATGACGCGAAGCATAAGGCACTTGATAAAACCTGTTCGACAATAAGATTTTTACTTGTCCGTTCTATTCAAACAGCAAAGCAAAACGCTAACAAATAATTTTCAGAAAGAATGCTTGATTTTGACAAGAACAAAAAACTGTTAGCAGATTATTACAGATGGCTTGATAGCAGACGAAAATAATAATGAAAGGTGATAAGTGCTATGAATGATCTTTATATTCAAGGATTACGAATAAATTGGGACACCCTTCCTAAAAATTCTTATGTTCATAATATCCCTGCCATAAAAAGCATCACAGAATTACAATTTGATAAAGCGATTACATTTTTTGTCGGAGAAAACGGTTCGGGCAAGTCAACATTACTCGAAGCTATGGCAGTGGAATTTGGCTACAACTCCGAGGGCGGTACACGAAACTACAACTTTAGTACATATTACGACATTTCGCCCTTGAGCGAATCCATTACCCTAGTAAAAGGCTGGAAACGCCCCAAGTTCGGGTATTTCTTCAGAGCAGAAACATTTTTCAATGTTGCCACAGCATCAATGTTTCGGTACATGGGGGACAACTATCACGCCAATTCTCACGGCGAAGGTAACCTACGCTTTTTGGCATATGACAAACCCGGACTTTATTTGATGGATGAGCCTGAAGCCGCGCTCTCACCACAACGCCAACTCACTTTACTAAAACACATTTACGATATGTCTCAAAAGGGATCGCAATTTATTATTGCTACCCATTCTCCAATACTTTTAGGATGTCCCGAGTCACAAATTATGTCTTTTGATGATGGAATGATTACTCCTTGTGAATATGAGAACACGATGAGTTACCAAATCACCAAAAGTTTTTTGTGCAACAAGAAACGAATGTTGGATGAATTACTCACGGATTGATACCTGCATCTATTAAAGTCGAATAAGCCAAAAAGAAAAGCCACCCGTCGGGTGGCTTTTCTCTTTGGCTAGGGTACCGTCGCTTCTTGCCTTGCTCCGTGTTGCAAAGCAGCGCGGATTTAGGTTCGTATATAACACAAATCGGCAGAGAAAATAATATCTCTGCCGAAATTCATTTGTAGGGGCGACCATTGGTCGCCCGTTTTTTTGTTTTGCAGTTGTTTGCAGGCGATCAATGATCGCCCCTACGGAGAACCCCAACTTCCTTATGAGAAGGAGCGTAAAGGGTGGTTTTTCTTGTATTGCGGTGCTCGATATGCGATCTGTTTCGTAGGGC
>JAZNCR010000188.1:0-6019 GCA_045587605.1 Eubacteriales bacterium | reverse complement strand
GTTTGGGCAGACGGCCGCCGCGAGATCGCACTGCCGCACGCGCACCAGCAGCTCACGGTCGGCACACTGCAGAATTTTCTCGACGGCTACCTTGCCGCGCATCCGGGTGCTGAGGTCGACTATATTCACGGCGAGACATCGCTGACGGCACTTGCCGAGCAGCCGAACGCCATCGGCTTCCTTTTTGACGGCATGGAAAAGGATCAGCTCTTCAAGACCGTCCTCTTCGACGGTGCCCTGCCGAGAAAAACCTTCTCCATGGGTCACGCCGAGGACAAACGCTACTATATCGAGGCAAGAAAAATCAAATAAGTTTGAGAGAGGTGTTCATCGAACGCCTCTCTTTTGTTTTTATACGTCATCTGTACGCTCGGCGGCGGGCGACCAAAGGTTGCCCCTACAGGTATGTGCGTCAGTTCGGTCGCATAGGTATGCTCGATTATATTTTCCCGCAAACACATCTTGCTTTTTTCGACAGAATCCGATATAATATAGGCAAGACTTGTTTTCGGAGGATGCTCATGAACAAAACCGTTCGGTTGTTTTCTATATTGCTCGTGCTCTGTACGCTGCTCTCTGCGATTCCTGTTCGGGCGGCAGGAGGGAGCTTTTCGATAAGCGGCCTTGACCTGCCGCAGGCCGGTGAGATAATTGATTTCTCGGCTGTTTCGGATGCCCCGAGCGAATATGCAGTGGAGGAGGTATGCTGGTATGCCTCCGGGCGCGAGGGAATGTTTGACGTGACCTGTGTACCGGGCGACACCTTTGCGGCCGGCACTTATCTCTGCCGTGTGTATCTGACGTCGGTGAGCGGCACGCTCACGACCGAAAATGCGGTCGGCAAGATTGGGGGCGAGGCGGCGATCGTCGGCACCTATCGCGGGCGCGTTTATCTGGAGTGTGAATACACGGCAAAGCCCTCGACCCGCATCAGCAGTCTTTTGCTCTCGGGCATTGAGCTGCCTGCGGTTGGTTCGCCTGCCATTCGCCACAGTTCGATCTCAGCCGATGCCTCTGCCGGATGTACCGTCACCGAGGTAAGATGGTCGCTTGAGGGCGAGGTGCTTGCCCCGCAGATCACCTTCCGAACGGGTGACCGCGCGACCTGTACCGTCACCGTACGCGCAAAGCAGGGCTACCGCTTCACCGAACAGCCGACCGCCGTCCTCTGCGGCAAAACCAACTCTGCCGCCGTTGCCCGCATTCCCGAGGAAGAATATCAGTTTATCTTTCTCTTTACAGTAGGTGAGTCCACCACCGCACAGCCGACCGGTGTAAAAATTGCTTCAGCCGGCGTTGTGATTGACACGCCGGTCGCCGAAAAAACCGTTGACCTTACGGCAGAAGGCTCGACCGGCGTTACGGTGGAGGCGGTCAACTGGTCGCCTGCCGACTCGGTATGGATGGTGGGCAAGACCTACACCGTTACCGTCGTGCTTGCGGCAAAGGAAGGCTTCTATTTTGCCGACAAGCCGGTCGTTACGCTCGGTGGAAAGTCCATGCAGCTCTCGCACGTGACGGCTGACTCCCTCTCCGCTTCCTTTACCTTCCCGCCGACCGAGAAGGAGGACGATTATGTGTTCCCCTTCACCGACGTGCTCGAGACCGACTGGTACTACGTCTGGATCAAGGGTGCGCATCGTATGGGCCTGATCAACGGAAAAAGCGACACGATCTATTCTCCCGAGGCAGAGATGACGTGGGCAGAGGCCATCAAGCTTGCCGCCTGTATACATCAGCTCTACCATACGGGAAAGGTAACGCTTGAAAACGGCTCCCCTTGGTACAAGAGCTATATGGATTACTGCCTGCATCAGAACATGATTGCCTATGATGCGAACGGGATTCCCGGATACGGCGAGCTGATGGAGTTGGCCAATCAGCCCATCACCCGTGCGGCCTACGTTCATCTCTTCGCCCGTGCCCTGCCCGCTGAGGCTCTCCCCGCCATCAACGAAATTCCCGACAACGCCATTCCCGACGTCCCCTGCACAGACAGTGTTCTCGATGACAGCATTTATCTCTTTTACCGTGCGGGCATCGTCAACGGCATGGATGCCTACGGCACCTTTGCCCCCGAGACCAATATTCACCGCAGCGACGTTGCCGCCGTCCTGATGCGCATGATGGACCCCGCCTACCGTGTTGCCGCTCCTGCTTTACTTGGCAAACAATAATAAAAAAACGCTCGTAACCGCAAAACCGCAAAGTTACGGGCGTTTTTTCAATTCATTCTTCCTTGCCTCAGACACGCGGCGGCTCTCGATGGCCTTACGAATAGCCATGTCCCGCACCGTCGGATGCAGGTATTCATCGGCAAAATACGGCCGGGTCTCTTCCTCGCGAACGGCAAGTGCCGTTGCAAAATACCACGCGCACATCATAGCAACGTAATATTCGTCATGCCTCCGCGCGGCAATTTCCGCAACGGCGCGGAGATCGTCCTGCACGAATACATCACCGAGGCAATGGAGCATCAGCATCTCTATCCCAAACCGACAGGTATAGGGATGCGAATCGGCCATCCATCTTGCAATATCCGGACGAAGCAGGTCTCCTTTACGCGCAAAAATGACCGGACGAAGACTGTCACAGGTTGCCCAGTTGTCAACATAAGGCAGAAAGGCATCCAGTGCTCCGATCAACGCCGTGCGGTCGCGCATCATGGACAGCAAGCAAGCGTGGAGATTATTTTCGTCATAGCTTTGATGCGGAAGCGCACCGAGAAAGCACGCCGCCTCGGGCGTTCCCTTGATTTTGCGCGCATATGCACGGAGATGCGGCATTCGCACGCCGAGTATAGATTCGGGCGGAACGGTGGGCAGAAGCTTGCTCTCAAAGTCACGGTATGAAGGATCAGCCAATGCACAAAGATCAAGGTAGATTCGGCTTTCGGCAAACATCGCGTTTTTCCTCCCCTGTGCATATACTTTTATCGGGAAAGTGCATCAAGCAGGTATTCAATATTTTCCTCATCGTATTCAATTTCCGCCGAATACAGGCGCGCCAGCTCAACCAAACGGTCAAGGGTCTGCTCGCCCTGTGTGAAGAGCGCGCGAATCACCTCGGTGCTAAGCACACAGAAGGCAATACGCGCCGCATAGCGGCCGTCATCAAGTGCGGCGGGAAGATGTCGATAGAGAAAATACTCAAGCAGCCGTGAGAAGGGCTTCTCCCATGCATCATCCGACGGCGGAGGGTCGGTAAGGGTGTCGAGTATCGCATCCCATGCGGGATCAAGCCGTTCGAGCGAACGGTAAATTTCCCGCCATGTATCCATTCCGCAGGGGGGGATTGAAGCACAGCCCTGCGAGAGCAAAGCTGCTTCCCGCGTCTCAAGCGGAAGAGTCTCATCGGCGATCTGCGCAAGCGCCGCATCGCGGCAGGCAAGGAATTCGGCTTCTTCCCGGCTGAGCGTCGACATATCACCGTCGTCTGCGTGGGGGATAATCCGCATCGGCGAAGAACGAGCGAGAATCATCTGCCCTGCCGCTCCACAGCAAAGCCCGAGCCCGAGCTCGGTTCGTCCGCCATAGAAATTGCGGAAACGGGGATGATCGGCGCAAATTTGACAGAGGCTCTCCTCACCGAGTGCAAGGATCAACTCGCACAGGCCATCTGCCCGAAAAAGCGAACAACGTCCATCCTCGGTCAGACGGAAATGGGGACATTCCCCGTCGTCGTCTATAACACGCGTCAGACGCTCGCCGAATTCCCCCGGCACATTGCGGTAGAAGGCACGGCTGTCCGGATCGATATCGATCTCCCAGCCAACACAGCAGCTGTGCCGACACCGATCGGCTATACAGCGAAAATCCGAATAATAGTCGGGTGCGAAAATCATTTTCTTCTCCTCAATACGCAGTGCAAAATCAGACCGACAGCGCCCCCGATCAGCAGAAGGAGGGCAAGCGGAAGAAGGATTCCGCCGCCCGCCTGAGAAGCGACGAAGATCGCCGTCGGGCCGTCAGCTCCGCCGATGATCCCAACCGAGGAAGAGGAAATCTGCGCGGTAAAGCAAACCGTGAAGACGAAAAGCCCCAAAAGGAAAATTGCCCCCGTCAGGCAGATACCGATCCATATGGCACGCCATGGATTTCGTTTCATACAAGCACCTCCCATCAAACATAAACAGTATACTTCAAATCCGCCCCCCTGTCAAGGCTTTCGCCGCCTGAGCATTGACAAAAAAGGGCATCTTTGTTATAATATTCGAGATTATTCCATGTCCGCCCTGCTCTGCACGGCTGACCCAACAGGAGAAAATATGAAAAAAACACAATTACGCGGTGTGATCATTCTGTTGGCCACCGCATTCATCTGGGGCTCCTCCTTCGTTGCCCAAAGCGTCGGTATGGACTCGGTGGAGGCCTTCACCTTCAACGGCATCCGTACGCTGATGGGCGCGGTCGTTCTTCTTCCCTTTATTTTCGCCAGAGATTTTCTGCGTCAAAAAAAGCCGAATGCCCCCACCCCGGCAGAACGAGCGGCCGAAACGAGAAAACTGCTTGTCAGCGGTTCTCTGCTCGGTGTCGTGCTCTGTGCCGCAAGCAACCTCCAACAGTTTGCCTTCAACTATTCATCTTCGGGTAAAATTGCATTTATCACCGCCTTTTATATGCTTTTCGTTCCGATCATCGGCCTCTTTCTGCGCAAGCGAATCTCTGCCGTCACCTGGATCTGTATTCTGCTCGGCACGCTCGGCCTGTATTTTCTGTGCATCGGAGAAGACGGAATCGGCAGTATTAACTTCGGGGATCTGCTGACGCTTTGCTGTGCCGTCGTTTACGCGGTACACATTCTGCTGATCGAAAAGCTTGCTCCCGAGGTCGATTCGATCAAGCTCTCCTGTGTGCAGTTTGCCGTATCGGGCACCATCTCCTGCATCCTCATGTTTATTTTCGAATCCCCCTCCCTGCCCGCGATCGGCTCGGCCATGATCCCTCTGCTCTACTCGGGTGTGATGAGCTGCGGATTCGCCTATACCTTCCAGATCGTCGGTCAGAAATACACCGAATCCACGGTCGCTTCCCTTCTGATGTGCATGGAATCGGTCTTCGGTGTGCTCTGCTCCGCCCTGCTCCTGCATGAGCGGCTCACCGTGCGCGAGACACTCGGCTGTGTGATCATGTTCACCGCCATCATCCTCTCGCAGGTGGGAGACGTGATCCTCAGACGCCTTATCCATCGCACACGCTGATCCCAAAGCAAACGCATCGCCGCAATCGGCGATGCGTTTGCTTTTTTGCACTCTCGTTTTAATTCTATGGATAAGCGATATATTTGTATTGATAAGTGCATTTCCATCTCCCTGCTTTTATGATAGAATAATCAATACAGTTATTTTTGACCAAATGAACAGCACGGATGATGAAAGGAAATTTCTCATGAAGCGTTTCATTGCTTTTCTTTTGCTCTTTGTCATGATCGTTCCGCTCTTTACCTTTACCGTATCGGCCGAAGAAAGCGGAATGATCGAGGTGAAATGGAATCGGGATATGGCTGTCGTTGCGCCCCACAATCCTTACGGGCCCGCCGGTTATACGACGGCCAGCGGCTACTCTGCGACCGACGTCTTTACCGTGCCGAAGGCGGGCACCCGCATCACATGGGTAGACACCGGCAACTTCTGTACATACACCTGCACGACCCTCTCCGCCTGGAAGATGGAGGACGGCGAGTGGGTATGGGATACCGATGGTCCTCTCTTTATTGGCGGAAACGGAACCGCCGATACGGCAATCGAATCCAAGAAAAGCGGCGGAAAGCTGACCTATTCCTATGTCACGTCGACAGACAATGAAAACCTCCGCATTACGATTCAAAGTAAGAATCAAACCGAGATGCCGGTCGTCGAGTATAAGGTTACAGGAGAAACGGGTACTTGGGAGAATTGCCGGAAATATTATCTTGATCCCGATTTTACCCCGGTTGATCCCACCAGCGACCTGCCCATCGCGGCCACCGAGGTCGAGGGACTGACCTGGCAGTTTGCTTATATCGGCTCCGATCAGAACAC
>JAZNCR010000187.1:0-3638 GCA_045587605.1 Eubacteriales bacterium | reverse complement strand
ACACACCTGCACCCCCTTTACCAAAAACCTTTGCAGAAAGGAGGCTTACTGTATTTTCGAAAGTTTTCGCGGGGTCCGGGGCGCCTTTTTCAAAAGGCACCCCGGCAGGGTGTGGGACAGCGTCCCACGACCTTATCCCAGCATCTCTCTTGCCACGCGGGCGAGACGCTTGACTCCCTCGACGATCTGCTCGTCGGAGGGGGTGGAATAGTTGAGGCGGAAGGAATCGGAGGGTGCGGTTTCGTCGGCATTGAAGGTCGAGCCGGGCACGACCGCCACCTTTTCCTCGAGCGCACGGCGCACGAAGGCAGGCATATCGGTGCCTGCGGGCAGGGTGCACCAGATGAAGAGGCCGCCCTCGGGACGGGTATAGGTCACCGATTTCGGCATATGCTCGTCAAGCGCGGCGAGCATGAGGCTGCATTTGTGTCGATAGAGATCGCGGATGCCCTCGACGTGGGCGTCCATATCGTATTCGGTCATGTAGCGGTAGCAGAGCATCTGGAAGAAGACGTTGGTGTGTACGTCCTCGACCTGCTTGGCAACCACCATCTTCTGCGCGATCGCCTCGGGTGCGACCACAAAGCCGACGCGCATACCGGCCGAGAGGATTTTTGAGAAGGAGGAGCAGTAGACCACGATGCCGTCCTCGTCCATCGCCTTGAGGGTGGGAATATCCTTGCCCGCAAAGCGAAGCTCGCCGTAGGGGTTGTCCTCGAGGATAATCATCCCGCGGCGGCGGCAGATCTCGTAGATGCGGCGGCGGGTCGCCTCGTCGGTGGTGCTGCCTGCGGGATTCTGGAAGGTGGGAATGAGATAGAGCAGCTTGGCGCGGGGATTTTCGTCGATCGCCGCCTCAAGCGCGTCGGGATCAATGCCGCCCTCGGCACGGAGCGGAAGTCCGACCGGCTTCGCACCGAGCGAACGGAAGGCGTTGAGCGCACCGATAAAGGAGGGGTTTTCAACGAGAACGACGTCTCCCTCGTTGCAGAGCACCTTGCAGCAGAGCTCAATTCCCTGCTGACCGCCGCTGGTGATGATGGTGGTATCAAAATCGCGGCCGATGTCGAAGCGTTCCTTCTGGCGCGCGGCAACCGCCTCGCGCAGGGGGGGATAGCCGTCGGTGATGCCGTATTGGAGCGCCGCGACGGGCGCGTTTGCCAAAATATCTGCCGAAAGGGCGGCCAGCGCATCGATCGGGAAGGATTCGGGCGCGGGATTGCCGGCGGCAAGCGAAATAATGGTCGGGTCACTTAGGCTCTTGAAGATCTCGCGGATCGCAGACGGCTTGAGCGCGGCCATTTTATCTGAAAACGTGTATTCCATGACTCTGTCCTTTCAAAAGGGTATAGATATTAACATTTTATCACATTATTTTATTCATTGCAAGACCTCATGCCGATTTTTTCGCCAAAATCAGCCGCACCTATGGCTTTTTTGCCCGATTTGTGCTATAATGATGCCATCATCAAAAAGGAGAATCGCAATGTACCGAATCATGTTCGTCTGCCACGGCAATATCTGCCGCAGTCCGATGGCAGAGTTTATTTTGCGGGATATGGCAGAGAGAGCAGGGGTGGCCGCGCAGCTCTGCATTGCCTCGTCCGCCACCAGCACCGATGAAATTTGGGGCGGGATCGGCAATCCCGTCTATCCGCCCGCCCAAGAGGAGCTCGCGCGGCACGGCATCACCGCCGCAGGAAAAAGAGCCGTTCAGCTGAAGACCGCCGACTATCCCGCATACGACCTCTTTATCGGCATGGACAGCGCAAATATCCGCAATATGCACCGCATCCTCGGCGGCGATCCCGAAAATAAGATCCGCCGCCTCATGGACTATACCGGCCGCGGCGGCGACGTCGCCGACCCCTGGTACAGCGGCCGCTTTGACATCGCCTACCGCGACATCGAAGCCGGATGCAGAGCACTCTTTGAGGCTCTCGAGCGGGGAGAGGCGTAAACCGCAGGTGTGGTCGGTTATCCCGTAGGGACGGCGTTTCGCCTCCCGTTGCCATACACATCCGTGTGCATAAAATCTCTGCTCGAAAAGGAAGCGCATAAGAAGCCTTCTCACGCTGGAGAAGGCTTCTTCTTTTGCATCGTTCGGCGAACAAATCCATACGGCATCTTTGCGTTCGGTGGCGGGCGATCAATGATCGCCCCTACACAAAGATTGCACGGTCATCCCGTAGGGGCGACCAGTGGTCGCCCGCATCTTTCCGCCACGCTTTTTCTTTACAGCCCTATTTCCAAAAGAAATGCGACGGCAAATTCACACCCCCTGTAAAATGCCTTTTTGTGAAAAAGAGAATCAATGGCACACAATGTATTGATATAGTCTTCCATGGCCTTTTGTTGATCTTGATCGAGCATAGCGTTTACTTTTTCATGCAGTAATTCTGCCTTTTTTATCAGTTCTCTTTCCTCTGCCGTATCAATTTCGTTGCATTCGCTCCAAAGATATTCATTCCACAGCTTTTCCAGTATTTCTTTCATTTTTCTCGCCTTTCTTTACAGTCTAAAAGTGAACTAAATATATTATAGTCCACAAGCGAACTAAAGTCAACCTTTTTAGTTCATTTGTGTTATAATTTTTCAAAAAGAATGGGGTGAAAAAATGAGTATCTATCAAAGGCTGAAGGATCTTAGAGAAGATGCAGATCAGAGTCAGGAGGAAATTGCAAAAATTTTAGGAACCAGTCAATCCTATTACGCGCAGTATGAAAACGGAAAAAGAGCCATTCCGTTTGAACGTGTCGTCATTTTAGCAAAATATTATAATGTATCTCTTGATTATATTGCAGGCCTGATCGACACGCCGAGGAAACTAAAATAAGATATATAAGATATATGTGAAAAAACAGACTGTTTAGCGCTGTATCCTTAAGGAATCAACGCTAAACAGCCCTTTTTATCTCTCGGAAAAGAAAACAAAGCACTCTTGATTCAAACCAGCTCATCAAGGCTGACAGCGAATATTTCGGCAAATCCCTTCAACTCGATGTCAGTAACAAATCTTTTTCCACACTCTATTCTTTGTATAGCATTCTTGTCTACGTCTATTCCAATCAACTGCATTTTGTCCGCAAGACCTCTCTGCGAAAGCTTTGTGGGATAGCATAACCTGAGCCTGCGAATGTTCTCCCCACATAAATTGTTCCTGCCATCGTTTTTGTTCTTAAACATTTTGTACCTCTTTTGACATTCAGTGATTGACAAATCCATTATATTATGTTAGAATATATGACGTGACATTCACAAAATGTCAATTTGACGAAATAAAAGCTTGCAGAGGAAAAATGGAAACGACGGTAGGCATCATAAAAGAAATAGACAAGCTTGGCAGAATCGTTATCCCAAAAGAATTCCGATCGCGCTTCGGCCTGTCGGAACACGTTGAAATCATCGCCACCGAGTTTGGCGTGCTGCTGAGAAACCCGGAATATAAGCTTGTCAAAACAAATAACAATGAGAGAAGTAAAGACAAATATTCATCTCTGTAAAAACCACCCCACAACCCAAAAACCTTCCGGCCCACCCCGAGCGACCGATCAAAATTCGATTGGCCGAAACCCGAGGCGGGCCGGAAGGTTTTTGGGGGTTGTGGGGTGTGGGGAGAAGGGGACTTTTTTCAAAAA
>JAZNCR010000186.1:0-6860 GCA_045587605.1 Eubacteriales bacterium | reverse complement strand
CGCCGTCCATAAGCTCATTCTTGAAGAGATATCCCGCAACGAAATGCAGCTTTTCGATATTATCCTCAAGCAGCTTCATCGCACGGTCGTAGGCCTCGGTCACGATGCGCTTGATCTCGGCATCAATCTGTGCCGCGGTATCCTCCGAATAGTTTTTGGTCGAATTGAAGTCACGGCCGAGGAAAACCTCATCTCCGTCATGATCCGAGCCGTAAACGATCGGGCCAAGCGTTTCGCTCATACCGTATTTGGTCACCATGCTCCGCGCAATGGCGGTTGCACGCTGGATATCGTTGGATGCACCGGTTGAAATATCGCCAAGCACGAGAGCTTCGGCAACGCGGCCGCCAAGCAGGCCGAGAATATCGACCTCCATGTCGGTCTTCGAACGGTACGAACGATCCTCCTTCGGCAAGGACAGCGTATAGCCGCCCGCACGGCCTGCGGGAATGATCGAGATCTGGTGTACGCTCTCAGAATCATCCGAGAGATAGCCCACGATGGCGTGACCCGCCTCGTGATATGCGGTCAGCTTTCTTTCCTTCTCCGAGACCACCTTCGACTTCTTGGACGGACCGACGATGACCTTGGTAAAGGCCTCCTCAAGATCCTCCATGCCGATCAGCGACTTGCCCTTGCGCGCCGCAAGCAGCGCGCCCTCGTTGAGCAGATTGGCAAGGTCAGCACCCGTAAAGCCGATGGTCGACTTGGCGATGACAGAAAGATCCACGTCTGCCTCGAAGGGCTTATTCTTGGCGTGCACCTTAAGAATCGCTTCACGGCCCTTGATGTCGGGATAGTTGACCGTGATCTGACGGTCAAAGCGTCCGGGACGCAGGAGTGCGGGGTCAAGAATGTCAGGACGGTTGGTCGCCGCCATGACGATAATGCCTTCGTTCGAGCCGAAGCCGTCCATTTCAACAAGCAGCTGGTTGAGGGTCTGCTCGCGTTCGTCGTGTCCACCGCCGAGACCCGCGCCGCGGTGACGGCCGACGGCGTCGATTTCATCGATAAAGATAATGGATGCAGGGCTCTTCTTTGCGGTGTCAAAGAGATCGCGCACACGCGATGCACCGACACCGACGTACATTTCCACAAAATCGGAACCCGAGATCGAATAGAAGGGAACGCCCGCCTCGCCTGCAACCGCCTTGGCTAAGAGAGTCTTACCCGTGCCGGGAGGGCCGACGAGCAGAACGCCGTGCGGGATCTTGGCACCGAGCTTGGTAAAGTATGCGGGGTCCTTGAGAAATTCTACGACCTCGACCAGTTCAGCCTTTTCCTCATCAGCACCCGCCACGTCCTTGAAGCGGATGGGATTCTTATCGGCGGTCGACAGACGCGCCTTGGCACGGCCGAAGGAATTGAGCTTGTTGCCGCCGCCCTTGCCGCCCATCGTCTGATTAATCATAAAGAACCAAAGGCCGATAAACAAGCCGATAATCAGCACGTAGGGCAGGAAGCTGAGCAGAATGGAATTGTTCGGCGCCTTGTAATCGTACTCGGTCAGAATACCGGCCGCACGCTGTTCCTCAATGGTCTCCCCAAGGTCTTCATAAAACAGACCGATGTCACGCAGGCGATAGGTTTCGTCGGTACGCTTGACAGTCTGTCCGTTCTCCACGGTCTCCTTGAATTTCATGGTCAGAACATTTCTGTCATCAATGGTGAAGGCAGTGACCTGTTCCGTCTTGAAATAATTGACCACGTCCGAGTATTTGAGTTTCTTATTCTCAGCCTGACCGAGCATAAAGGTTACCAGCGTAATCATTACCCCGATCAAGAGAATATAGAAGACGATGATCTTCAAATTGTTATTTTTCTTCATTCAAACCTCCCAGGCCTGACAGCGGCCGCGCCGGGATGTCAGGCGTAATGGTACAATATAAGTTAGTATACCGCGCAATATGCGCGTACATACGGCCGTCCCCAACAGAGACGCACCGGAATGTTTACTTTGTATAAACCTCGGGCTTCAGCACGCCGACGTAGGGCAGCGCACGGTATTGCTCGTCATAGTCAAGGCCGTAGCCGACCACGAATTCGTCGGGGATCGACGTGCCGGCGTAGTCTGGATGAAAATCGCAGAGCGCAGGTGCGCGGCGATCGGGTTTGTCAAGCAGCGTGCAGGTCTTGACGGTGTTTGCCCCCTTGAGCTTGAGATATTCGATCAGATAGGACAGCGTTTTGCCGCTGTCGATAATATCCTCAACGATGATGATGTCCACATCGGGAAGATCGGTGCGGTGCAGGTCGAGCAGAATATTGACCTTGCCCGACGAAGAGGTGCCCGATCCGTAAGAGGAAACCTTCATAAAATCGATCTCCACGGGAAGGGTGATTTTTTTCATCAGATCGCCCATAAAGACGACCGAGCCCTTGAGAATGCACAGCAGAAGCAGTTTCTTGCCGCTGTTGGCGTAATCGCGGTCGATCTCGCCGGCGATGCGCGTGGTAATCTTATCAATTTCTTCCTCGCTGACGAGGATTTTCAGAATGTCGTGATTCATATACAGTCCTTTCTATCCGTCAAGCCGTACGACAAGGATCATCGTCCCGTCAGCAAGTCCGTCGCGGATTCCCACACCGGGCAGACAAACGATCCCCTCGTCGTCGCAAAGCAGGGGAAAACGGGCGCGGTCTTCTGCCGGAATTTTCGCTTCCTGCATCAGCTTTTTTACTCGGCGGTGATGGCCGCGGAGAAAAATCGTGTCCCCTTCTTCTCGCGTACGCCAATATGGACGCCCCTTTATTTTATCAAAATTCAGGCCTTTGTTGATAAATAATTTGTAAATATTTATGTCGGATTCGACAACATTTTCCGTAAATTCCCGTGAAGAGAGAATTGCCGCGCAGGCTGCACAGGCGTCAAGATAGGTACACCCGGGCGATGCGGACTCGCGCCAGTCGGCATCGGGCACCGTGTTCTGCCCCGCATCGACCGAAAAAGTCAGTTTTCCGCTGCGGTACTCTGCCGTCACGCGGCCGGGGAGCGAAAGCCGTCCTCCCTCGCCGTCAAGCAGACGGTCAAGTGGGTGCAGATGCGTGGCCGCAAGCCCGGCGTGCGCAAAAACGGTGCGGTGCATTCCGGCAAAAATCCGCCACCGCATCGCCGCCGGCTGTGCACGAAGCCACGCGGCGTCGGCCGAGCGGCCGTCGGGCAGCGTGCGCCAAAGCGCATCTGCCGCATCGGCAAGATAGGCCTCGTCGGCCCGAAGCGCATCGGTCATATCGGTAATGCGCGCAGGGAGCGCAGGATTGAGCGCCTTGAGCACGGGCGTAATTTCCGCGCGGATGCGATTGCGGGTATATGCGGTATCTTCGTTTGTTTCGTCAGTCAGATAAGCGAGTCGGTGTTCGGCGCAATAGGCCTCAAGCTCTGCCTTTGCCGTGCGCAGAAAGGGGCGAATGAGCAGACCGCCCGAAACGGGACGCACAGGCACAATTCCGCCGAGGCCGCGCAGACCGCTTCCCCGTGCGACGTGCATGAGCACCGTTTCAAGATTGTCGTCAGCATGGTGTGCCGTGACGAGCACCGGAATCTCCTGCTCAGCCATCACGTCGGCAAAAAAGCGGTATCTCGCCTCTCTTGCCGTCTCCTCAAGTCCCGCTCCGCGCTCAGCGGCAAGGGCAGGTACGTCAATACGGCGAGTATAGCAAGGAATACCGAGCTCGGCGCAGAGCGAAGCACAGAAGCGCGCGTCATCGGCAGAGGTGGGACGGATGGCATGATCGAGATGCGCCGCGGCGAGCGGACGGCCCGTCTCACGGCAATATGCAAAGAGCACGTCAAGCGCTGCGCGCGAGTCGGCCCCCCCCGAGAGCGCAAGCAGAACAGGCGAACCCGGTCGGACGTTTTCCTCGATCAGAGCCCTGTCGAAGCGAAGCTGCATCATGACGGTTCGCCGTTCTGATCCTTGACAATGGTGCGGAACTTGGTATATTTACCGATCCAGCCCATCTCCACGTTGCCGGTCGAGCCGTGACGGTTCTTGGCCACGATAACCTCGGCAATGTTGGCTTCCTGGTTGTTCGGATCGCGGTCTGTCTTATAATACTCGCCGCGATAGAGGAACATAACCACGTCGGCATCCTGCTCAATCGCACCCGAGTCACGCAGGTCGGAGAGCATCGGCTTTTTGTCGGTACGCGACTCCGGTCCGCGCGAGAGCTGTGCGCAGCAGATGATCGGCACGTTGAGCTCCTTTGCCATAATCTTGAGATTACGGGAGATGTCGGCCACCTCCTGCACGCGGTTGTCATTCTTTCGGTCGGCCTGCATCAGCTGCAGATAGTCGATGACGACAAGACCGAGATTGTTTACGCGGCGCAGCTTGGCCTTCATGCCGGTAACCGTAATACCGGTGGTATCGTCGATGAGAATATCACAGCCCGAGAGGACGGACGACGCCTCGGCCAGATGATCCCAGTCCTCGGGCTTGAGCTCACCCGTGCGAAGCGTATAGCTGTCTACCATTGCCTCTGAGGAAAGCACGCGGGTGACCAGCTGCTCGCTTGACATCTCAAGCGAGAAGATGCACACCGTTTTCTTGGTCGCCTGCGCGACGTTGGTGGCAATATTGAGTGCGAAGGAGGTTTTACCCATACCGGGGCGGGCGCCGACAAGGACAAGGTCGGAATTGCCCATCCCGGCCAACACGTTATCCAGACCCGAGAAGCCGGTTTTGGTGCCCTGCAGCGCGTTTTTGTCCTGACCGAGCAGATGCAGGCGGTCGAAAACGCCCAGCATGACGTCCCGGATATGGACAAAGTTTTTGGTATCGCGTCCCTGTGCGATGGCGAAAATTTTGCTCTCGGCAAGCCCCACGATCTGTGCGACCTCGTCCTGCTCACTGTAGGCAGACTCGAGAATCTCGCCGCAGGCGGAAATCAGCTGACGAAGCGAGCTCTTGTCCTTGACGATGCGGGCATAGTCCTTGACGTTGAGGGCGTTGGGGACCGCCTCGGCAATCTGTCTGATGTATTCCTCGCCGCCCGATTTGTCGTAGATGCCCTTCTGCACCAGCATATCAATGAGGGTGACGATATCAATCTCGCGGTTGCGCAGGAAAAGCTCCTGCATGGCCAGATAGATCTGCGTGTGCTCACCGAGATAAAAATCGGTGGCGGAAAGCAGATCGGCAATTTCATTAAAGCTGTCGGGGTCAATGAGGATAGAGCCGAGCAGAGACTGTTCGGCGATCAGCGAAAAGGGTAGCTTGCGGGTCAACTCTTCTGCCATAATGACCTCCCTTTCTGCGGGTTAATCTTATTTGTCGGAAACAACGACGTTGATTTTTCCGGTGATTTCGGTGTAGAGCTTGACGTCGATCGCGTAGGTGCCGAACGCCTTGATCGGATCGGGCATGACGATCTTTCGCTTGTCCACGGCAATGCCGTGCTGTTTCTCGAGTGCTTCGGCGATGTCCTTCGAGGTAACCGAGCCGTAAATACGGCCGTCAGCACCCGCCGACTCGGTCAGCTTGACCGTCACGGCCGCCAGCTTTGCCGCCGTGTCGCGTGCGTTCTGCTTCTCCACCTCAATTTTGTGCTGAGCAGACGCTTCCTTGTTCTTCATTTCGTTGATCGACTTAGCGTCAGCCGGGATAGCCAGTCCCTTCGGCAGGAGAAAATTGCGTGCGTATCCGTCGGATACGTTGATCATCTGATCTTTTTTGCCCTGTCCTTTTACGTCCTGGGTCAGAATAACTTTCATGATTGTTTGCCTCCGTTTGAGAGAAATATGGATAGGTTGCGGATTTACTTATTCCGCATCGAGATAACGGTCAATGGCGGCCTTGAGCTCCTTCATGGCGTCGCCCACACTGCGGGTGGTCACCTGTGCGCCCGCGCCGTCAAAATGTCCGCCGCCGCCCATGGATTCCATGATCAGCTGGACGTTGATCGAGCCGTCGGAGCGCGCCGAGATGTGCACGGTGTCGTCGATACGCACGAGTGCAAAGGAGGCCGCAACGTGACGAACGGTCAGCAGCTTATTTGCCGCCTTTGCCGCCGCCACACGGTCGGAGGGTTGTCCCTCACCGTCAAAATAGGCAATGGCGACGGTTGAACGGTAGATGACGACGTTGGATTCAAACCGCGCTTCGCGGATAAAGTCGCCGAGATCGGCCTTGAAGAAGGTCTGCACCTCGCCCGGATTTGCCCCCTCACTGCGCAGATAGAGCGCGGCCGAGAAGGTGCGGGTACCGGTATTGGAGGTGAACTGCTTGGTGTCGAGCAGCATACCCGACAGCATCAGATTGGCCTCTTCCTTGAGCAGTCCCCCCTGCGGCAGGCATTGCTCGAGAATCTCGGCCACCAGCTCACAGGCCGAGGAGGCGGAGGGTTCGATATAAGAGAGGGCGAGCTTGTGCTCGGCATCCACCGTTTTGCGATGGTGATCAATGACCGCAAGGGTCTGCACATTCGCCGCAATTTCGGGTGCTTCCACGATCTCGAGATTATTCACGTCGACGACGATAAGCAGGGTGTCCGAACGAACCAGATCAAGCCCCGCCGCGCTGTCAACGAAAACATCGGCATATTCCTCGGCATCCCAAAGCTTGCCCAGACAGGCCTGCACGTTCTCGTCGCTTCGGCTCAGCACGATTTTGGCGCGCACGCCGCAGAACATACAGAGCCTCGCCACGCCCACGCAGGCGCCGATTGAGTCGAAATCGGGATAACGGTGCCCCATAATCAGCACGTTGCCGGCAGAGGAGATCATCGAGCAGAGCTCGCCCGAGATAATGCGCGCACGCACCTTGGTGCGCTTCTGCACCGTCTTCGTGCGGCCGCCGTAGAATTCAACGCCGTCCGCCGTGCGGAGCGCAACCTGGTCGCCGCCGCGCTGGAGAGCC
>JAZNCR010000185.1:0-2878 GCA_045587605.1 Eubacteriales bacterium | reverse complement strand
CAAAACGGGCGCCAAGCTTTTCGTTCAGCTGACTGCAGGTATGGGACGCTCCTGGGCAATCACCGAGCTTGTCGCTCCTCTGCACAAGAACAAATTTACCCGCGCGCTGATCAAACCCATTATTGACACCTCGCACGAGCTTGCCTGCCCCAGCCCGCAGCCTTCCCGCTGGGCGCACGACATCGAATGCCCCGAGATGACGGTGGAACAGATCCACGAGATCATCGAGGCCTTTGCCAAGACCGCAAAGCTCTGTCGGGATGCCGGTGTCGACGGCGTTGAGGTGCACGCCGTGCATGAGGGCTATCTGCTCGACCAGTTCGCCATCGAATTTTTTAACAAACGTACCGACGATTACGGCGGAAGCTTCGAGAACCGCTATCGCTTTGCCGCCGAGGTTGTCCGCGCCATCAAGACGGCGTGCGGCGATGATTATCCCGTTTCGCTCCGCTATTCGGTTGAGTCCAAGATGAAGGGCTTCTGTGCGGGAGCAATGCCGGGTGAGACATACACCGAGGTCGGCAGAAATATGGAGGAATCCGAGCGCGCGGCAAAATATCTGCAGGATGCCGGCTACGATATGCTCAATGCCGATAACGGTACATACGACTCCTGGTATTGGGCGCATCCGCCCATGTATATGCCCGAGAACTGCAACCTTGAGGACGTGGCACACATCAAGAAATTTGTCGACATTCCGGTTGTCTGCGCCGGCAGAATGGATGCCGAGGTGGGTGCGCAGGCGGTTGCAGAGGGCAGAATTGACGCAGTCGGTGTTGCCCGGCAGTTCCTTGTTGACCCCGAATGGATCACTAAGCTGATCGAGAACAGACTCGAGGACATCAAGCCCTGTATCTGCTGTCACAACGCCTGCTTCAATTTCTCCTCCTCCAAGGGGCACGCCAACACGCAGGACCTCACCGACACGATGGGCCTTTCGCGCTGTGCGCTGAACCCTGAGACCATGCAGTCGAAGAAATACCACATCGAGCCTGCCAAGAAGGTAAAGCGGATTGCCGTCATCGGCGGGGGGATCGGCGGCATGGAAGCGGCGCCCGTCTGCGCAAAGCGCGGCCATCAGGTCACCCTTTATGAAAAGAGCGACAAGCTCGGCGGTGTATTCATCGCCGCAGCCGCTCCCTCCTTTAAGGAAAAGGACCGCGCGCTGATCACCTGGTATATCCGTGAGCTGACCAAATATCCGATCGACGTGAAGCTGAACACCGAGATTACCGACCTGAGCAGCCTTGATGCGGAAGAAATCATCGTTGCCACGGGATCGACCGCGAAAAAGCTTCCTCTGCCGGGCGCGGATTCCGCCATTGAGGCCGTGGACTTCCTGCTCGGCCGGGCAGAGGTCGGTGAGAAGGTAACCGTCATCGGCGGCGGCCTGACCGGCTGTGAGATCGCATACGAGCTGTATCTGCAGGGAAAGAAGCCGACCATCGTGGAAATGCAGGACGACCTCATCACCACCAAGGGCATTTGTCTGGCCAACACCAGTTACCTGCGCGATTTCTTCAAGACAAACGACGTGCCCGTACATCTGGAGACCGCCCTCTGTGCCATTGGTGACAACAGCGTCACCCTCAAGGACAAGGAAGGCAAAACCTTCACCGTCGATTCCGATTCGGTCATTCTGTCCATCGGATACAACCCCGCCCCCATCGCTCCCCGCGGCAAGCATATCCACGTCATCGGCGACGCCGACAAGGTCGGCAATCTTCGCACGGTTATCTGGGGCGCGTGGGACGTCTGCATGAAACTCTGATTTTCGGAATAAGGAGATAAACGATGAAATTAACCAAAGAACAGCAGGCCATCCTTGACGGTGAAAAAGGGGAAACGCTTGCTAAAGTGATGAAAACGCTGGTGATGTACGGAGACGCGTTCGAGGCGGAAAAGCTTGTGCCGATCACCTCGAAGTATAATCATCTCGTCACCTCGTTCGGCCTCAAGGTCATGTCCCCCGTTTATGATCTGATGCAGCAGCTGCTCGACGCGGGGGTTGCCTCGGAACAGAAATTCTCGGTCGACCCGCGCCCCATTGACAAAAAGGTCCCTGCAAATTTCTTGCAGAATCTCGTATTTAACAAGTTTATGTACACAAAGCAGGATTTTTATGAGGCTCAGCTCGAGAAGCTTGGCCTCATGGATAAAAACGCCTTTACCTGCACCTGCTATATGGATGAGGTCGGCAACAAACCGGAGAAGGGCGACGTCCTTTCCTGGGCGGAATCGAGCGCGGTGGTTTATGCCAACTCGGTGCTCGGCGCAAGATGCAACCGAAACTCGGGCATCATTGACATCATGGGCTCCATCGTTGGCTACGTGCCCTACTTCGGTCTCCTCACCGACGAGGGAAGAAAGGCCACCTGGGTCGTCCGCATTGAGACGACCGAAAAGCCGGAGGCGCAGCTGCTCGGCTCGGCCATCGGCATGAAGGTGATGGAGGACGTTCCCTACGTGGTCGGCCTTGACAAATGGATCGGTACTGAGTTGGACGACGCTGCCTGTGCATACCTCAAGGATTTCGGCGCGGCTACCGCATCTAACGGTGCAGTCGGTCTCTACCATATTGCAAACCTTACCCCCGAGGCGGTTGAGCTCGGTGATAGCCTTATCGTCGAGGGCGCAAAGGAATATATCATTGACGACGCCGAGCTTGAAAGAGTTCAGAATAACTATCCTGTTATCTGGAAGAATCCCGACGCTACCCCGAAGCTCTGCTTCGTAGGCTGTCCTCATCTCTCCTTGGCACAGCTTAAGGACTGGACCGACAAGATTGAAGCATCTCTTAAGGAAAACGGCAAGAAGAAGGTTGTAATTCCTACCGTTCTTACCGCTGCTCCAGGCGTTCTCGATGTGTTTGAGAAGA
>JAZNCR010000184.1:0-4161 GCA_045587605.1 Eubacteriales bacterium | reverse complement strand
CTTCGGCATTAATCAGGCCGGTACGTATGAGGATTTGCGGATTGAGCATATGCAGAAGATTGCCGCGCTTGATCTTGACGGATATGCCATCGCCGGTCTTGCCGTCGGTGAGGCAACCGAGGATATGTACCGCATCATCGATGCGGTTGAGCCCTATATGCCGGTGCATAAGCCCCGCTATCTGATGGGCGTCGGTACCCCCTGCAACATCCTTGAGGCGGTCCACATGGGCGTCGATTTCTTTGACTGCGTCATGCCCAGCCGCAACGCGCGGCACGGCAATCTCTTTACCTGGCACGGTAAGATGAATCTGCTCAATGAACGCTATGCCAAGGACCCGCGCCCCTTCGACGAGGGATGCGACTGCCCTGCCTGCCGCCATTACAGCCGTTCCTACGTTCGCCATCTCATCAAAGCGAAAGAGGCGGTCGGTATGCATCTGGCCGTCGTGCACAATCTGCATTTCTACAATGAACTGACCATGAAAATCCGCGAGGCACTGGACGGCGGTTATTTTGAGGAATTCTATCAGAAATACCGCAATATCCTCGGTGAGCGCGTGGAGGACTAAAATCCGACAAACCGAAAGGAGACGGAAAGATGGGAAGAATGCTTGGTTCCTTTGCTGACCATGAAGAGCTTGACAGACCCGACCTCAACAAATGTCCCGACTGCGGCTGCTTCTTTCCGCAGGACAACTGTCCGCTTTGCGGCAAGCCATGCCCCGAGGAAATGCGGGCAGGCAACCGCAAGCCGCCGAAAAAGAAGAAAAGAAGAGGGAATGAGAACGGCGACCGCGTGATCTACCTCGATTGGTATTACCGATGGTGGTTTATCCTTCTTATGCTTTTATTTCTACCGCTGATCGGGATTATCCTGCTGGTTGTCAGCCCGCATAAAAAGAAAACGAAGATCATCATTGCGGCGATTGCTGTCGTCTACCTCTTGATTTCCAGCTTGGGGATTGGAAATATGATTGGATTTGTCAAGGGACTGTGGGAAAAGCCGGTAGATACCTCTCTTGACCGCGGGGAATATATTTCGGCTTGCGAAGCGGTCACGCCCGAGCAGTTTTACCGTGATGCGGAGGGTTATACCGATGCGTTTGTTCGGACCGAGCTGACCGTTTCGTATCGCGTTTATGCGAGCAGCGGAAAATATTCCACCTATTACGTTTGCCGTGCAGAGGAGGAGGATTTTGAAATTCTCGTCCGAGATTGCGCAAGAGATGAAACGCGGAATTTCCTTCCGGGAGATCGGATTACCGTTTACGGCGAAGGAGACGGCTACGTTTTCGTCTATGATACGTCACTTGGCGAGATCGGTGCGCCCTGTATCAATGCGGCCTATATCGTGCTTGACGAATAAAGCCTTAATTGCAAACAGAAAAAGGACGAAGAATTTACACAATTCTTCGTCCTTTTTCTGTGGTATGCGCATTCCACCGGCGTGCAGCGCAGTGCGCATGAAGCGGGCGACCGCAGGTCGCCCCTACGGGAACGAAAAAAACTAATGCCCCCTCCGTAGGGGCGACCTATGGCCGCCCGCCACCAAACGGCAAGATGCAATATGAAGTCACTTGCTGTACAAAAGTTTTATATTAGCCTCCCCCTTCGGGAGAGGTGGCATGGCAAAGCCATGACGGAGAGGGACTCACCTATCAATGAGCGCCCCTCTCAGTCAGCTCCGCTGACAGCTCTCCCGGAGGGAGAGCCTTGGTTTTTGTCTTCGCTGTTTTCCCTTAAAGCAACCCGGGCGAGGCCATTTTTGTCCAGACATTCATGCCGATGTGCGGAATAGCGGGATCGGTTCGGCAGGCATAGTCAAGCACCGGCTGCTCAAGCTCGGGAATGGCTGGAGCGGCACCGTCAAGATAGCGGACGAGTCGGCGCGCGGTGCTCTCCAGCCGCAGTCTCAGCCCGCCGAGGCGAAGCTCGTGTGATTCAAAGCCGAAGGGCTTGTTCTCGCACTCCCACTGCGTGCGGAAGGCATCGATGAAGCGGTCAAGGTCGGAGATGATCTGCGGGATCTCCTCTTCTGCGATGGTACGCAGACGGCCGCGCTCATCCGCAAGGTAGGCGGCGCGCATCCGAACGGTTAGATCCGACTTGCGGGCAAGCACGCGGCAGAGCAGCCCCAGCGTGCGGAAGAGATAGCCGAAGCCCTTATGCCCCGACAGCGCAAGCAGGCGATCGGCGTTTTCGGCAAACACAGCGGGGTCGCGCTCGGGATCGAACATCTTATCCATCATACCGAGCATCGGATCGTTGTAGAGCAGATAGCGGTGCGGATTGCGCGGATTTCCCGCCGCGTGGTAGATGGCGGGCAGATCGTCGGGCGCGTCAAGCGCCATCAGATCGGCAAAGCCAATGCCGAAGCAGGCGCGGGCGCGGGATTCAAGATACGCCTCGTCAATGCGGTCGGTGTATGCACGCTCGGCGAAGTAAAGCAGAGAGGGAAGGACAGAAAACTGGGATGCTTCACCGCCGTTATCTCCCCAGCCGGTGACGATGATCTGGTCGAGCCCCTTCTCGAGGCAGATGTCAAGCTGAAGCTTGGTGGAAACGATAGAGTGATAATTGTGGGGGGCATATCCCGTCCATTTCCACGCACCACCCGCAAAGGCGGCGGGATTCTTGAACTTCAGATGGCAGTCGACCATGTGTTCGACGAGCGCGCGGTCGTAGGAATAATAGTCCCAGTAAATGAGGGTAACTCCCTCGGGGACGCGGTCGATCACGCTCTCTGCAATCTCGCCTTCCTTGACGTAGTATTTCCCGCCAAAGGCCATGCGGAAGAACATATCCGACCACATCATCGGGCGGAATCCCTTTTCGTGGCATTGTGCAATGACACGCTCCAGATGGGCAAGCATGATCTCGTGCGCGGGCGTATAGCCGTTCTTCTTGAGATATTTGCCGAGCCCGAGTGCGTGTGCCTCGTCCATGCCGATGTTGATACGGCGGGAGCGGAAGCAGGAGCGGCAGGTTTCGAGCATGGCATCGATAAATGCATAGGTGCGCTCGTCACCGACGAGCAGAATATCATTGGTGTCCGAGAAGGCCGCCATGTCTTTCCAGCGCAGTGCGGTTGCCAGATGCGCCAATGTCTGGATGCAGGGAATCAGCTCAATGCCGAGTGCATCGGCATAATCGTCAAGCTCGCGCAGCTCTGCGTGGGTATAGCGTCCGCGCATATGTCCGAAATAGGGGTATTCGGGAACCTCAAACGTATCCTCTGTGTAGAGCATCATCGAGTCATAGCCGCAGAGCGCAAGCAGACGGAGTATTTTCTTTGCGGTCGGCAGATTGAAGACCGCATTGCGGGAAGCATCCGCCATATAGCAGAGCATCGAAAAACGCCCCTTCTCACTTACCTCGCTGTCATCCTCAAGGTGAGCGGTAAGATGCGAGAGGGCGCGGCAGAATTCGCTCACGCGGCGGCAGGACAGGGTGATGCCGTCCGCGGTGCGGCGCAGGGAAATCCCGCCGTCCGAGAGGATGATACGGACGGGAATACCTTCCTCGGCGAGCGAAAGGGAAAGCTCAGGCGCGAGTAAAGCAAGCGCGGCAGCAAACTGCTGGGGCAGGTCGGGAAAATGGATAACGGGAAGATTCATCATCAATACCGTCCTTCTTGTTATTGCACATCATACGGAGACGCCTGTGTTCATTATAGCACTTTTTTTTATCCTGTGCAAGAAAAAGAGAAAAATTCCCAATTCGACATCGCGCAGCCCCACAATATGGTGCAATCATGAAAACTTCAATTTTCGTAAAGGCCGGAAACAATGGTACAGGTTTCTTTCCACTCCTTAAAGCCTCCCCTCTCTGGGAAAGTGATTTGCCTTCCCTAGGGGGAAGGCTGCTACTGCGCCGCTTTGAACAGTAGAAACAAAGGTATACCTTTGTTTGCCATACGAAACACATATGCCAAGGCTCCCTTGTGCAAAGGGAGCTGTCACCGAAGGTGACTGAGGGATTGTAAACGAAACGGTTAGCAGTGCACATCATTTTCACGTTACAGCACTGTATTAGGCTGGTAACAATCCCTCCGTCACGGCTTGCGCCGTGCCACCTCCGAGGTTGCTTTGCAACCTCGCGGCGCTTGCGCCAACACTTCTGCACAAGGGAGGCTTTGAGGAGTGGCACCAAAATCATA
>JAZNCR010000183.1:0-3652 GCA_045587605.1 Eubacteriales bacterium | reverse complement strand
CACAAGGGAGGCTTGTAGCAAGACCCGTTTACGGGTAGCAAGTAAAAGCTGCATGGCTGGCAGGCCAATACACGGCGCACTTGTGCGCAGCCAATAAAGGGTAGGGCTATGCCCATTTTTATTAGTTTGCGCGCTTGCGGGAAACGGAAAGCCGAATTACTGTCTTTTCATCTGCCGCAAAAAGAGCAGAATGGCTGCGGTGAGGGTGACGGCCGTATAGCCGAGTACCCACGGAAGATGGGGAAGCATTCCGGCAAAGTCCCCTTGCAGAACGGCGCGCTCCATATCGACGGCGTGTACAAAGGGAAGGAGATTGGCGATTTTTCTGAAAACGCCGCCCGCAAGATCAAGGTCGAACCACGTGCCCGACAGCCAGGCAGAGAGATTGGTCAGCAGCGCACCGCAGACACCGCCGACTTGCTTGTCGGTAAAGACACTGCCGCACAAAAGGCCGAGCGCAACGTAAAAGAGGCTGATGGGGAAGATGAAGAGGATGGCATAGAGAATACCCACATTCAGTTCAAGACCGAGCAGAAGGGCGGCCGCATAGCAGACGGCGGCCTGTGCGGCGGCGATGGGAAGGATCGGCAGGGCATAGCCGAGAATAAAATCAGCGGGTGTCAGAGGTGTGGTGTAAAGCCGCTGGAGCAGCGCACTTGAGCGGTCTTTGGCGATCATGGTGGCGGAAAAGAGGGTCATGAAGGAAAGCCCGAACACCGTAATGCCCGGTGTGATATTCTGTATTTCAAAGAGAGGCACCGGGATATTGGCTTGAATGGCCGAGAGCAGGAAGAGGACGACAAGCGGGAAGCCGAGTCCGAAGCAGAGATTAAGCGGGTCGCGAAGAATCTCCTTGACATTTCGGCCGGCAAAGGTCAGCATTCTTTTCATTGCATATCCTCCCTGACAATACGGATGAAGGCATCCTCAAAGCGATCGGCGGCTGCTTTTTTCTTGATCGCCTCTGCCGTGTCGCAGATCAGCAGACGGCCGTCCTTCATGATGGCGATACGGTCGGAGAGGGCCTCGGCCTCCTCCATATAATGCGTGGTCAGCACGATGGTGATCTTTCCCTTCAGCGCACGGATGATCTCCCAAAGATCACTGCGTGCAAGCACGTCAAGGCCGAGTGTCGGCTCATCGAGAAAGAGAATCTTCGGCTCGCTGATGAGCGCCATGGCGATGCTCAGTCTCCGCTGCCAGCCGCCGGACAGGCGGCCTGCCTTCTTGCGGAGCACGCCCTCAAGGCCGAGCAGGGAAGTGAGCTCCCCGATCTTTGCCTCCTGCTTTCCCACCGAAAAGCCGTGGATTCCGCAGATCAGCGCAAGATTTTCCTTGACCGAAAGTCCGGGCGCGATGGCGGTCTCCTGCGGTGAGACGGCAATGATCGATTTAACTGCGGCTGTATCGTTTACGATGCTTTTGCCCAAAAGAAAGGCATCCCCCTCGTCGGGGCGAGTCAGGCAAGAGAGCATCTTGATGGTGGTCGTCTTTCCCGCACCGTTGACGCCGAGCAGGGAAAAGAGCTCGCCTTCCCCGATCGAGAGGGATAGCGCATCAACCGCGATAAGGTCTGCATAGCGCTTGGTCAGCGCTTCTGTACGGATCGCATCCATATCTTATACCTCCGTTTCATATTGCTTTTTGAGGCCCAGATAGGCATCGGTCAGCATTTGGCTGATTATGGTCGGGTCAGGATCGAGAAAGCCGGTGGCAAGCATGGTGGCGATCCCGTGCACGAAGGCCCACATCTCAAAATGAAAGCGCAGGGCGGTGTCTTTATCCAAACCGGTGGCATCCCGAATGATCGATTCCATTTGACCGTTGATATCCGGCGCCTGATCTGTCGATTCGCGTGAGCGGTCGCGCATATAGAGAAGCTTGAAAAGCTCGGATTCTTCTCGCGCAAAGCGGATGTACGCCATGCCGCTTGCCTTGTAGGCAGGAAATTTTCCGCTTTTCACTTCGCGGTCGATATAGGCATTGCAGAGCGCATCGGCCTCCGCCACAACGGCAAGGCGAAGCGCATCCATGGTGGCAAAGTTGGAGAAGATCGGCTGTGTGGAGCACTGCAGATACGAGGCGACCGTTCGCGCATTCAGCGCCTGTTCACCGCTTTCCCGCACGATGCGGACCGCGGTGTCAACAATGTCGTCTCTTGTGATTTTGATTTTCGGCGGCATAATATGACTCCTTTATATAACACTAGTTATATATCATTTGATATATTATCACATATTCCCCAAAAAGTCAAGTGCTTTTGCGAAAAAAGGCTGCCGCATGACGAATGCGGCAGCCTCAAATATGGGGAAGAGGAAAATGTGATGTGGGATACCGTTACCGGATAAAGGGGATCGGACGGTATTTTTTCTTCTGCTTGCCGGCAACGCTTCTCTCGCAAATTGCGATTTCAGCATTCCGCGAGAGGCGTTTTTTGTCAATGAAAAAAGCACGATATTTACGTTTTGGCAGGAATGCGCACACGCTTTGACATCTTTCGCACTCCCGTGGTGCTATACTGAAAGAAAAACGAAGGAGGACAAGCCGTGATTAAACAGAGCAGCTCTTTTCGCGCAAAAACGGAGAATCAAGAGATGGAGATCACGCTGTGCGGGGATATTGACCATCATGGTGCTGTCGGTCTGCGCGCCGATATTGACCGCCTGCTTTACAGAGAGCGTCCCGCGTGCCTGTATCTGAATTTGTCGGCGGTGGATTTCATGGACAGCTCGGGACTGGGGCTGATACTCGGTCGGTATAATCTGATGCAGGAGCTCGGCGGCAGGATGATTCTGCGTGACCCCTGCAGTCGGGTTGAGCGTATTCTGCGTCTGGCGGGCATCGAGCGATTGATCCCTGTGGAAAAAGGGGCAAAAAACAGAACGGGCGGCGAAGGCTGAGCCGCCCGAGAGAAAGGAAGATACATATGAATAAACGAGGACTTGCGGCAAACGTTCAAAATGAACTGAAGATGAGCTTTCCGTCGCTGTCGGTCAACGAAGGGATTGCCCGCTCTGCTGTGGCGGCCTTCTCCGCACAGCTTAATCCTACCATTGACGAATTAGCTGATATCAAATGTGCCGTCTCCGAGGCGGTAACCAACTGTATTGTGCACGCCTATCGGGATCGGATCGGTGTTATTTGGCTGAACCTGCGGATATGTGACGACCATTGCCTGCGGATCGAGATCAAGGATAAGGGGTGCGGAATTCCCGACGTCAGCGCCGCGCGTGAGCCGCTCTATACCACCGATCCCGAGGGGGAGAGAAGCGGAATGGGATTTGCCGTCATGGAAAGCTTTACCGATCGGATGCGGGTGAATTCAAAGGTCGGTGTCGGGACGACCGTGACGCTGTATAAGTGTGTGAACGGTCGTGGCTGAGTGCACGGCAGAGTATGCCAGAGACAGAACGCTTGTGCTGATCGGGCAAGCGCAGGCGGGGAACGAGGCGGCCTGTGAAGAGGTCATACGGCTGAATATGGGATTGGTGCGGTCGGTTGCGCTTCGCTTTAGGGATCGGGGGTGCGAGATGGAGGATCTGATGCAGATCGGCTCGATCGGTATGCTCCGCGCGGTGCGCAGCTTTGATTTTTCCCGCGGCTGCACCTTCTCGACCTATGCCGTTCCGCTGATTATCGGAGAGATCAGACG
>JAZNCR010000182.1:0-13954 GCA_045587605.1 Eubacteriales bacterium | reverse complement strand
GACTTTTTTCAAAAAGTCCCCTTCTCCCCAATCTCCCCCCTCTCACGCATAAAAATCATGCGTGCCGATGGTCATGCGGTAGGGGCGGTTTTGGGGCACCCAGAAGGATGTCGATAAGCGAGGATTGAGAAAATACAAAATTTCCTTCGATATCGTATATCCCTCAAGCGCAAGCTTGGCCGCGGCAATCGACTCAACGTCGGGCTCACGGTAGATCGTGCCGTTGGCCACGGGGGTAAACTGCACGGCATACTTCCGATCAAAGACTACCCCCTCAACCGTGTCGGGAAAGCTCGGGGACGCAACGCGATTCATCACCACGTTGGCAACCGCCAGCTTGCCCGCGAAGGGCTCGGCACCGCTTTCGGCGGCAACGATGCGGGAGAGCCAGTAGAGATCGTTTGCGGCATAAATCTCTTCTGCCGACTTGGCATAGCCTGCGCCGCTGTCGCAGAGCAGCACACTCGCCGTCTCCTCCTCCCACTCGACCTCAAGCCCAAAGGCACGGGCAAGCGGGCGAAGCGGAATCATGGTCACCCCGTCCACGACACGGACGCGGTCGGGCGCATGAAAGGCACGCCCGTTTACCTCGATATACGTGCTTCCCTCGACAGCCCGCACCTCAAGCCCGGGGGCGGATGCCCGCGCCGTTCGGGAGAGGCTGTCCCAGGAGACGTCGCGCACGCCGAACGCCAGACAAAAGCTGCGCAGCGGAACGTATGTACTGGAGGCAATCAGCAGTCCTTCTCCCGCGCAGATTTCCCGCTCCCCGAGCGAAATCGGCACGGGATGACCGTCGGCAAGCGGGGTGCTCGCACGCACGGAAAGTGCCGCCCCGGGCAAAGCAAGATATGCAGCTGCCAAAAAGGCAGAGAGTGTTCTTTTGATTCGTTTCATGGAAAATCTCCTTTCTGGTGGAAACGCCGTATATAGGATACCAAAAAACGACTCCCCGCGCAACCCACAATGTTTTCCAATCAAGAGAAGCTGCTCTTTGTAAGGGAATAAATCCGTCCTCGTTCTTGCCATTCCTTATTTTTCCTTTGCGTCGGTTGTATTTTCGGCGGAGATGTGTTATACTATAAGCAATCCCCCGTGTGAAAGGAAAATCATATGAATATTTGGCATGACATGAATCCCATTCAGATTACACCCGCGGATTTCTGTGCCGTCATCGAAATTTCAAAGGGAAGCCGCTGTAAGTATGAGCTGGACAAGGAAACGGGTATGCTCCGCCTTGACCGTGTGCTCTACACAGCGACCCATTATCCGGCCAATTACGGGTTTATCCCGCGCACCTTCGCGGATGATCTTGACCCGCTTGACGTGCTGGTCATCTGCTCTGAGACCATTCAGCCGATGACGCTCGTGCGCTGTTATCCGATCGGCGTGCTCCGCATGATTGACAACGGTCGGGTGGATGACAAAATCATTGCCGTTCCGCATTCCGACCCGCTCTACAATCATTATCACGACATTGACCAGCTTCCCTCCCATCTTTTTGAGGAGATGCAGCACTTTTTCCGCGTTTACAAGCAATTGGAGAAAAAGGAAACCGCGGTCGAATCGATGTATGACCGAGCGCGTGCCGAGGAAATTGTTGCCGAGGCGATTGCCAGCTACAACCGCACCTACGGGCGGGAGGAATAAAAGAAGGACGGCACGGAGAAGGCGGTCTGCTGTTTTATTTCCTTGACAGAATCCGGCATACATTCCAAACAAAAATAACGACCCTTGTAAAAACAAAGGTCGTTATTTTTTTGTCTCAAGCCGCCGGATGAATGCGGTAATTTCGGCGCCTACGCGGAGAATTTCCTCGTGGAACTCACGGGCCGAGAGGCGAAGAACGCCTGCGTGAACGGCCGAGAGCTGGATGAGGCGGTCGGAGGTGACCACGCGGATCGCAGAGGTCTTCTCCCGCTCGTGCATCATGCGCTCGATATAGGCGTCGGCGGTTTCGTGGCGCGCGGTGTATACGACGCGGTAGCCGTTGCGCGCCTCCTCGCGGTCGGGCGCGGTGTCGACGTTATAGGCGTCGAAGACGAGGGTAACGTCGGCGTGGGTATAGGCAACGTAATTATCGAGGAGGTTCATCAGCATTTCCCGCGCCCCCTCAAGGCTTGCCTCGGCCATTGATTTGAGAAAATCCCAGGCAAAAATGAGGTTGTAGCCGTCGATGATAAGAATCTCCGGCTTTTCCCTCAGCTCTCGCTCCTGCTTCTTTGCACCAACGGTGCGGGGGGGATTGTACCGTCTTCGCTTGACGGGGCCGAAGGTGCGGAGCATGATGGCCTCAAGCTCGTCGTCGTTGAGCTGATAGGTGCGGGCAATGGTCCGAATCGAGGGCAGAAGCGGCTCCTCGGCCGCCGCCGCACGGGCTGCGCCGCTGTCAAGATGCATATAGTCTCTGACCTTGTCCCACGGAACGGTGAAGCCTGCACCGTGCGCGCAGAAGACCGAATGCGGGGGATTGTCCGGGTCCGCCTCGGGCGAGTAGCCCGCTTCGGCGATCACCTCGTCGGAATTATGGCAGGGCGCATATCCGTCAAAGGTGCACCAAAGGCGCCCTTCGCCGTGCGTATAGGAGAGCATCTCGCGCAGATAATCCCGCATCCGGGCGACCGGAACGCGGCCGGTGAGGGTCATCTCCTCGCCGTCTCCCTCCTCGGTCGTGATACTCGCGCCCCGCAGCTGCATATCGTGCATGGCGCGGCCGACCGCATCGGCGGGAACGGTAAGCCGATAGCGATAGCAGGGCTCGAGCAGGACCGATTCGGCCTGCATCAGGCCTTGACGGACGGCGCGGCAGGTTGCCTCGCGGAAGTCGCCTCCATCGGTGTGCTTGAGATGCGCACGGCCGCAGAGAAGGGTGATTTTGACATCGGTCAGGGGTGCGCCGATCAGCACGCCGCGGTGGGTTCGCTCTCCGAGATGGGTAAGGATCAGCCGCTGCCAGTTCCGCTCAAGATTATCCTCGGGACAGCGGGTGTCAAGAATCACGCCGCTTCCCGCGGGCAGAGGCTCAAGCCACAGATGCACCTCGGCATAGTGACGGAGCGGCTCGAAATGTCCCACGCCCTCCACGGGGGCGGAAATCGTTTCCCGATAGAGGATACGCCCGGCATCAAGGGTGACGTCGATACCGAAGCGCTCCTTGACGCGGCGGGTAAGCACCTCGATCTGCACCTCGCCCATGAGTCCCGCATAAATATCGCCGAACTCCTCGTCAAGACGAAGATGCAGGGCGGGGTCCTCCTCCTCAAGCCGGCAGAGCAGGGGATAGACGCGGGTTACGTCACAGCCCTCGGGCAGACGGATGCGGTAGGAAAGCACCGGCTCGAGCAGAGGCGGGCTTCCGTCGTCCTCCTCGCCAAGCCCCTGTCCCGCCCAGGTGCGGGAAAGCCCGATGGCACAGCAAATATCTCCCGCAGACACGCGGTCGGCCCGGGTGAATTTTTCTCCCGAGTAAAGGCGAAGCTGACCGATTTTCTCGGTCACGGTGCTCCCATCGGCGGCAAGATAGGTCAGCTCGTCTCTGACCGAAAGCGTGCCGCCCGTGATCTTGAGATAGGTCAGGCGGGAATTTGCGCCCCCCGTCCCGTCGTAGGCAATTTTATATACCCGCGCACCGAACGCCTCTCCGTACTGCGGGGAAAGGGTAAAGGTATCGATGGCGTCAAGCAGCGCGTCAACCCCGTCAAGCCGAAGTGCCGAGCCGAAAATGCAGGGGAAAAGCTTCTCCTCGGCGATCAGGGATGCGATCGCCGCAAAATCGGTCTCGCCCGTCTCCAGATAAAGCTCAAGCAGATCCTCGTCGGCCATGGCCATACGCTCCCACAGTGCCGCCTTCGGCTCGCCCGAGAAAAAGGGAAGGCATCCCCCACCGAGCCGCGCCGCAAGCTCTTCGGCAAGTGCCGCCTCCCCTTTGGTGGGCAGGTCGGTTTTGTTGACGAAGATAAAGGTGGGGACGTGATAGGTGCGCAAGAGCTGCCAGAGGGTCAGGGTGTGGTTCTGAATGCCGTCGGTGCCGCTGACAACGAGAATGGCGTAGTCAAGCACGCCGAGCGTCCGTTCGGCCTCGGCTGAAAAATCGGTATGTCCCGGCGTGTCGAGCAGAACGATCTCGGTCTCGCCCACGCCCAGCCGCGCCTGCTTGGAGAAGATCGTGATGCCGCGTTCCCGCTCCATGGGGTTGGTATCAAGATAGGTATCCCGATGGTCCACCCGCCCAAGCCGACGGATTTTCCCTGCGCGATAGAGCATTGCCTCGGACAGGGTCGTTTTTCCTGCATCAACGTGCGCCAGAATTCCAATCACCAAGCGTCTCATCCTCTCCCTCCTTCTGCCGTGCGGCCGTATTCCTATCTATTATACAACAATCCGTGCCGTCTGACAAGTCCCGATTTGTTTTTCTGCCCCGTGCACCCTCTTGCATTCTCTTATCGTTTTTGTTATAATGGAAGAAAAACGCCATGCAACCGAATGAAAGGAAAACGCCATGCAGAACGAAAGCCCGATTGCCCGTATCATTGACACCGTGGAAACGGCAGTTGTCGGCAAGAGAAACGAGATTATTCTTCTGCTGACCGCTATGCTCGCCGGAACGCACGTACTCATCGAAGACGTACCCGGAACGGGCAAAACCTCGCTTGCCTCCGCCCTTGCCCGAGCGACAGGTCTCGGGTTCCGCCGCGCGCAGTTCACCCCCGACGTCATGGCATCCGACATCACCGGCTACAATCTCTATAACCGCGCCGCAGAAGCCTTTGAATTCCGCGAGGGACTGGTGATGAGCAACATTCTCCTGGCCGATGAAATCAACCGTGCCTCTCCGAAAACCCAGTCTGCCCTGCTTGAAGCCATGGAGGAGGCCCGCGTGACGGTGGACGGTGTGACCTACGCGCTCCCCGACCCCTTTATGGTCATCGCTACGCAGAATCCGACCGGCTACGTGGGTACATATCCCCTGCCCGAGGCACAGCTTGACCGCTTTGCCATCAAAATCTCGATGGGATACCCGACCGAGGCAGAGGAGGTGTCGATCCTCCGCGCCAGACACGGCAGCAATCCGCTCGACGGAATCCGCGCGGCGGTGGATGCCGATACCGTCCGTATCCTGCGCCGGGAAACGGAAGAGGTTCACGTGGACGATGCGGTCTATGGCTATATTGTTTCGCTCGTTTCGGCCACGCGAGGCCATTCTGCGCTCGCGCTCGGCGCTTCCCCCCGCGCGTCGGTCGCCCTGATGCATCTGGCGCAGGCTTACGCCCGCATCCGTGAGCGGGACTTCGTTTTGCCCGACGACGTGGCCGCACTCTTCCGTCCTGCCGTGGCGCATCGCCTCGTTCTGCGGCAGGATGCCCGTATTGGGGGGATTACGGCAGAATCGGTGCTGGATGAGATTATGCGCACCCTCCCCGTGCCCTATCGCGGGGCGCGCTGAGATGAAAGGCCGTTCCGTGAAACGGCGGGAGCGCGGCTTCGCGCTCTGCCGCGGCTTGCCCGTGTGGCTCATCCTCTCGGCCGCCGCCCTTGTTTTTACCCAGCTGCTCCGCTCCCCCGCGTCGGCACTGCTGTTCGTTTTTCTTCTGTTGATCCCGCCCGCCATGCTCATTTATCTGCTGCTTGCCCGCGCGGCACTCGGCGTTTACCGCATCTCGGACGATGGGACGGTTGAGAAGAATCAGCCCTTCGGCTATCTTTTCCGTCTGGTCAACGCAAGCCCGCTCTCTTATCCCTTTGTCGACGCACGCCTCAGTCTGCCGACCGATGATCGCCTGACCTGCGGCAGAGATACCGTCGCGGCGGGCGTTCACGCCTTTGGGGCCGCCGAATTTTCGGGTGAGGCCGCTTTCCCCTATCGGGGCACGTATGAGATCGGCGTTGAGAGCATCCGCGTCTGCGATCTCTTTCGTCTGTTCAGTATTCGGATCCCGATCGGGCTCTACGTCAGCGTCCACGTCACCCCCCGCGTCCGCACCCTGCAGGGGCAGGGAGAGGATGCCTCCGCCCAGGCGGCCGAGGCCGAGCGCAAACAGCGGCGGGACGAGGAGCGGCACGAGCAGAGCGGCGTGCGCGAATACCGCACGGGGGATGCGCAGAAATCGATCCACTGGAAGCTTTCCGCCCACTCGGACGAGCTGATCGTGCGGGAATATCAGGCGGGCCGTACGCTTGACGTGACGGTGCTCTGCGACCTGACGGCGCATTTCCCCGATCCTCCGCCCGAACCGTATCCGAGCGGCGACCCTGCGGCACTTGCCGATCCCGCCTTCTCGACCGAGATGAATCTGCTTGCGGCGGACGGCGTGATTGAGCTGGCAACGGCCGTCGTCCTGCGGGAGCTTGATCGGGGTAACTGCGTTTATCTTTTGTGGTATGATGACCGCGCACCACAGGGCGTTTTCGCCGAGCGGCTTGTTCGACATAGCGATTTCGACCGCATCCGCCGCCGATTTTTCTCATCGCCCGTCGGCTCTGCCGAGCATGATGCAGCGGCACTTGCCAAGGTGAACACCACCCTCACCTCCGCCAAACAAATCTTCATCACCCCCTCGCTTGAGACTGCCGCCCGTATTCCCGCGCACACCCGTCCCGGTGTCCGCTCCGAGCTGCTTCTCTTCTCGCCCTCTGCCCGTTTTGCCAACCCCGAGCTCTGCCGGGCACAGATTGACGCCTGCCTGACGTCGCTCGGCAACGCGGGCGTGAGCGCGGCTGTGTACGATGAAATTCCCGACGGCACAAAATAACGTGCGTAAAGCCTTCCCCCCAAGGGGAAGGCTTGTGAAACGGCAACTAACCTATAGATTTGTTTCCACACGAAACACACATACCAAGGCTCCCTTGTGCAGAAGTGTTGGCGCAAGGGAGGCTTTGAGGAGTGGCAACAAAGGTAATCCCTTCATTGCCATAACCGCCGTTCTCTTTTTTGCTCATTTACTCTCCGCATAAAGGAGTCCTATATGAAATCTTCCCTTTCTGTTCCCGACGTGATCTGCCGATGGTTCGTTGCGGCGTGGACGGTGTTTGCATTGGCTTGGTTTGTCTGCGATGCGCTTGCCGTCACCCCACCCGCCGTCGGCGAAGGGCTCGGTCTGCCGACACTGATTTTGATGGCGGCGGCCGCGTCCGTGCTTGTCGGCTGTCTTGCGCGCTTTCGCGCGGCACGCGCCGTGGGACTCGGCGGGGCGCTGATCGCCGTACTTTGGCTTTGGCGGTCGGTTCCCGTCTCGGTCTTCGCGGGAACGGCGGCCGATATTGCCGACCGCTTGCTCGCGCGCCTGCAAGAAAAGGGCTTTCGCGTGGCAAACGGGATAACCCTTCCCGCCGATGCGCCCGAACCCGCCGTCCGGCTTCACCTTGCGGTGACCGTGCTTGTCCTGCTTCTTGCCGCGGTGTTCGTTCCCGCCCTGATCCGCCGCGCGCGCCCCCTTTTGCCCTCCGCCGTCGGCCTTGCGGTGCCGATTGCGGTTTTTATCGGTGAGCTGAACCGATCGCTTGCCGCCTTTACCCTTCTGCTCGCCGGATATACGGCAATGCTTACCCTCTTTTCCGCCGACCGCCGCGCACGGAGAGCCGCCGGTCAAACCGGTACGCCGACGCCTCCCCGAAGCGGAATTGCCGCCGTCGGCACCCTCCTTCTTACCCTGTTGATTCTGGCACTTCCCGCCGCCTGCATCAAGTCGCCCTTTCCCGAGCTTGATTTTATCCGCCGACCGCTTGACCGGATTGAGCTCGGCATCCGCGCCCTGCGTACCGGTGACGGCTTTCTTGTCGGCTCTCTTGCCTATGAGGGAAATACCGAAAACCTGTCCCCCCGCTCAACCGACGCCGAGCCGCGCGCGTACAGCGATCGGGAGATCTTTTGGCTGGAAACGGTTACCGACAGCGTCCCGCTCTATCTTCGCCGCTGGATTGCGGTCGATTATCGGGACGGAAGCTGGTATCCGGTGGATGCCGAAACCCTGGAGGAATACCGCGCCGCGTTTGGACAAGCCTTTACCCCCGAGCAGCTGCGCGTGAATTTTTACCAAACGCTTGATTCCTCGCTTCTGCTCTATACCGATTACCTCTCCCGCGTCCAGGATCATACCGCACGCGGCTTCGTTACCCTGCAGGTGAATCTGCGGCAGAGAATTGGCGCAACGGGTGCCGTCTGCCTGCCCGCCTTCTTCAATCCGGAGATCGGCATCGTTGAGTATGCTTCAAGCGAGCCGACCGGACTTGACTATTCCTTTTATTTCGACGGAATTATTGCCGGCCGGGATTTCGATACCGATACCGCCTACGGTGCGGTTGCCTACGCGGTTACCATGCGGGACGATTCCTTTATCCGTACCCTCGCGGCCGATATTGCCGCCGTCAACCTGGCTGAGCTCGTGATGCGGCAATGGCTCTTTGTCGGTTCGGGAGAAGAGCTGCAGATGGGAGAGACGGCCGTCTGTATGGTCGACTGCGGAAGCTTCGGCTATCTCCGCTTTTCGGTCTCCTACGCGCCGCACGCCTATTCGATTCAGCTTGAGCCGTATCTCCCCGACGGTGCCGCCGCGCCCGCCGCATGGCTCGATCCCGCCGTTCTTGAAACGGCCTCCCGCATCCTTTCGCGCTGTGTCAACATGACGGCACTTGAATGGGAGGAAACCGAACGGGCATGGAAGCTGGCCGCCGCCTATCGGCAATATGCACTTGACACCTATGCAACCGACGTCGATTCGCTGTACGTCACCGAGGCGGTGAACGCCGCCCTTGCGTCCTCTCTGCGCACCCGCCTCCGCCGTCCGAGCGATCAGCCGTCGCTCGATCCGACCGCCTATACCGACCGCCACGACGCCGTAATGCAGATCATTGCCTATCTCACCGATCCCTCGCGCTTTACCTATACGCTCGACCCCCAAAAAACACCCGACGAGTCGCTTGACGGGGTGGACAATTTCCTCTCGGTCACCCGCGAGGGCTACTGCGTGCAGTTTGCCTCTGCCGCCGCACTGATGCTCCGCGAGGCGGGAATTCCCGCCCGCTACGTGGAGGGATATATGGCGGGTGAATTTCAGAAAAACACCGCCGTCGATGCCCGCCTGCCCTTCTCGGCCGCCGTGCTTGACCGTGACGCCCACGCCTGGATTGAAGTCTATTACGACGGCATCGGCTGGATCAATTACGAAATCTCCACGCCCTATCTTGACGGAATGTATGCAGACGGCGTGCAGGGCGGCCGGCTGCCGTCAATGCCGGAGGATTCCGGACGGACCGATTCCTCCTCGGGCGGCGCGGCAGATTCCTCACTGATTCTTCCCCTGCCGCTTGTTCCCGATGCGCCCTCGGACGAAATTCCCGTTGAAGGGGACGGAGGGGTTGTCCTGCAAATCCTCCTCCTCGCCCTTCTCCTGCTTCTTGCCGCTCTGCCCCTTTTGCTGATCCTGATTGCCTTCCGCCGCGCATCGGCGGCAGCGGCGCGCCGCGAGGCACTGTATGCCGCGGCAAAAACGGGCTGCGGAGACGATCCCGACGCCGCACGCAAGACCGCGTTTGCCCTGAGCGACGGCATTTCTCTCTACCTTGCGCTGCTTGACGCCGCTCCCGAGACGGGGGAACAGGCCGAGACGTATGCGGCGCGGATTGCGCCTCGCTTTGATGCGCTGACCGCGCACGGCACGGCAGAGCTTCTTGCCGCCATCGCGGCCGTTGAATTCGGCGCAGATCCGCCGACCGATCAGACCCTTGCCGCTCTCGCCGATTTTATGCAGGCACTGGAGACGATGCTCCGCCAAACCCTGCCTCTGCATCGAAAGCTTCACCTTCGCTTTCTTCGCGCCGTCCTCTGAATGAAAACGCCAATAGGACACCCCCGATGTGCTACCCTGCACATCGGGGGTGTTTGCTGTTTGTACGTTGTTTTTTCGCCGCATCGAAAGCTCCGCCTTCGCTTGATTCGCGCCGGCCCGTCCCCATGCTCCGATGTTCGATTCTGTCATTTTTTTCAAATACTGATTTGGGGATAATCGCAAATATTTTGCAAATAATATTGGTGAAATCCCAAAATGATAAATTCAGGAAAGGTAGATTTGATATATATGAAAGCCACCGGAATTGTACGCCGCATTGACGACCTCGGCCGTGTCGTTATCCCCAAGGAAATTCGCCGCACCATGCGCATCCGCGAGGGGGACCCGCTTGAGATTTACACCGACCGCGAGGGAGAGGTTATTTTCAAGAAATATTCTCCCATCGGAGAGCTCGCGGGATTCGCCGCGCAGTATGCCGAAACCCTTTACAAAACCTGCTCGATGGCGGTGCTCATCTGTGACCGCGACGCGGTGATTGCCTGTGCGGGACTGCCCCGCAAGGAATACGCCGACAAGCCCTTCTCGGATGAGCTGGAGCGGATTATCGAGTCCCGCAATCTTTACGTCTGGCGGGACGGCGCGCCCCGTATTCCCGCCGTTGAGGATGCCACGGGGCATTTCATCAGCTGTGCGATGCCCATTCTTGCCGAGGGCGATCTGATCGGATGCGTAGCATCCCTTGCCCCCGCTGACCGCGCGCCGGGTGAGGGCATGGCGCCCGAGCTTGAATCGAAGCTCATCATTACCGCCGCAGGCTTCCTCGGCCGTCAGCTTGAAGCCTGACCGAGGATAAGACGGACGACCAATGGCCGCCCCTACGAAAAGACGCGCACGTCTGTGTAGGGACGATCATTGGTCTTCCTTTTTTTGATTCGGAAAAGACAGGGAACTTTTTCTCCAAAGCTTGCGTCAAAAGGATAGTGAGACACTATGCTTCGATGAAAAACAGTTAAACGGAGGAGAAAAATGAAAATTCGTTTTGCCGTGATTGCGGCTCTGCTGTTGGCGGCTGTTTTGTTCGTGCCCATTCCGCGCGGGACGTACGACGACGGCGGCACGCGGGAATACACCGCGCTCACCTATCGCATCGTGGACTGGAACAGGCTCTACGACGACGGAAGCGGAAACGGACCGTCGGTCTACGAAAAGCTCCGCATCTACGGTCCGACCGACCGCGCCGCGTCGATTGACGTGCTGTGGGCGCGCGAATCCGCCCGCTTCGGGAAGCGCGGGGAGACCTATGACGGGGAGTGGATGGAAAAATCCGACCGGACAAAGGATGCGGGCGGGCTGATCGGACATATCCGCATCACCGAAATCTACGCCAACTGCTTCTTTGCGTCATCGGTCGTTCCCATGCCCTATGAAATCAAGCTCAACGGCAAGCTGAGCAGCGATTGGTGCGTGGGCGATCAGGTGTTTGTGACCTATGAAAATCTTTATTACGACGCAGATACCGGCCGTATTGAAGCCGATTTTCTTACGGTTGAGCCGAGTGATTTTGAGCTCCGGCCGGGGGTTGCCTATAAGCCGGTGATCTACCTCTACCCGGAGACCGAGACCGACGTTTCGGTCAAGCTGAACCTCAACGGCAGACTCACCTGCACCTATCCCGTATACGACAACGGCTGGACGGTTACCGCTTCACCCGACGGCGTGCTGACCGACCGAGACGGGCGCGAATACGACTTTTTGTTTTGGGAAGGAGAGCTGAATGCCGCGTACGATTTCAGCCGCGGCTTTTGTGTCAGCGGGGAGAATACCGCCGCCTTTTTGGAGGATGCGCTTGCGCGGCTGGGTCTTACCGACCGGGAGGCAACCGAATTTATCGTCTATTGGCTGCCGCTGATGCAGGAAAACCCGTATAATCTCATCGCCTTCCAGACCGATGCTTACACCGACGCCGCGCGGCTGGAGGTATCCCCGGTGCCCGATACGCTCATTCGCGTGTTCATGGCTTTCCGTGCGTCGGAGGAATATGTCCCGCTTGCACCGCAGACCCTCTCTTCCCCCGAACGCGACGGCTTCTGCGTGGTGGAATGGGGCGGAACCGAACTGAAATAATCCCAAGCCGCACCGATCGGTGCGGCTTTCCTTTTCCCATATCTATCCAAGCAGAAAAAATCAAAAATATCCTATGTACAGATATATAACAGCAGCGCACAAGATATACCTTTATTGCCACACGAAACACATATGCCAAGGCTCCCTTGTGCAAAGTATACTCTTCATTCGTTATATTTCACAAAAAAGGAAAAATTGCTTGCATTTATTTTTGTCTTGCTGTATAACATGAATACAAAATTAAACGGATATTCTTTCGTTTTATTTCGTTAAATGCTCAAAAAAGGAGAAAACGCATGAAACACTACTCTCTGCGAAAGGCAACCGCGCTCTGTCTTGCACTTCTGATGCTGCTCGTTGGACTGGCAGCATGTGCCGGAGACGACACGGGAACACCCGCCGACACGACCAAGGCGCAGGGCGAACAGACCCCGACTCCGGGTGCGGATGAGACGACCGCCCCCGCCGAAACCGGTTATCCCGGTCCGCAGATCACCGAGAACCTCTCGGGCTGGACCTTCCGTGCTCTGTCCTCCGAGGCGGACGACACCTTTGCGTACAACGAGCTGATCTACACCGACGATGCGGGCGACGTCATCAACGACGCTATCTTCCGCCGCAACGCGTCGATTACCGAAAAGTACGGTGTAACCTTTGAGCTTGTCGAAGATGAGAAGAGCAAGGCGAAGACGATGTTCACCAATGCAATCAATGCGGGCAACGATGACTATCATTTCGCCTCCATTTCCCTCAAGGATATGATGTCGATTGCAGCGGCCGGTAACCTGGCCGAGGTATCCGAGCTGCCTTATCTTGATCTTGATGCACCGTGGTACTACCAAAGAATCCGCGAGAGCCTCTCGATCGGCAACCGTGAGTATACGCTGGCCGGCTACTTCAATATGCGTATCTTCAACACCCTCTACTACGTCGGCTACAACAAGAATCTCGCCGAAAAATATGAGATTGAGGACCTGACCCAGCTCGCCATCGACGGCAAATGGACGCTTGACAAGATGTATGAGCTCTCGACCAAGGTCGGTGCCGACCTCAACCAGGACGGTAAGATCGACGGTGAGGACCAGATCGGTACGCACGGCCACTCGGGCTACGTTCTCTCCTTTTTCGTCGGTATGGACGGCTCCTTCGTCGCCAAGGACGCAGATGATCTGCCGGTTTACGAGGGTCTGTCCGAGCGCAACGAGCGCCTGCTGACCCAGATCGTCACCATGCTCTACGACGAGCCGGCCTGCAAGACGGGCGAAAGCAAGTCGATCGCATACGATCCCGACCCGTTTATGGTTGACCGTCAGCTCTTTGACTCCACCCTGCTTTACGCAATGCCCGGCTACACCAGCGAGGGCGTCAACTTCGGCGTTCTGCCTTATCCGAAGGCCACGGTTGAGCAGGAGGGCTACCGCAGCATGATCCATGCAAACCACTCCTCGCTCGGCGGTATTCCGGTCAACAACTCCGAAATGGACAAGACAGCAGCTATTGTGGCCGAGATCATGAACCAGTCCTACAAGTTCATCTATCCCGCACACATCGAAAAGATCATGATGTTCCGCTTCGCACCCGATGAGCAGAGCACTACCATCCTCAAGCTGCTCTTCGATTCGCTCTGCGTCGAGATGTCGACCGCGCTGAATCTGAAGTGCGACACCATGCTCCGTACTCTGGCGAACAACCACGTCAGCAACTTCGCCTCGGTCTTCGCCGGCATCAAGAAGTCGGACGAAACGACGATTGAAAACTACATCAAGGGCTTTACGGGACTGGAATAATTGCCCCCGAACAGCCAAACAGAAAGCACCTGCGGTTTTCCGCGGGTGCTTTCTTCGTTGAGCGATTTTTCAGCATCGCTGCGATTGGGGGGGCGGTGTGCGGTTATTCTCAACCGACATCTATGCGATAGGTGGCGGGCGATCGATGATCGCCCCTACGGGTATTATCGTACAGTTGTACGCAAAATCCTTTGTACGCATAGATGCGATAGGTAACGAACGCCTTTGCGCCGTATTGGTATATCGCACGACGGAATCAAT
>JAZNCR010000181.1:0-4331 GCA_045587605.1 Eubacteriales bacterium | reverse complement strand
GCCATGGCGGCCGGTGCGGCCTTCATCGTCAGCCCCGGAACCAACCCCGACGTGGTCAGACATTGCACGGCAAAGGGTTATCCCATCGTGCCCGGTGTCTGCACCCCGACCGAGGTTGAAGCGGCCTTGGCATTGGGACTTACCTATCTGAAGTTTTTCCCCGCTGAGGCGGCAGGCGGCGTAAAGATGATCAAGGCCATGGCGGCCCCCTACGGCAAGATTAAGTTCATGCCGACGGGCGGTATCGGACCGAAGAATCTTGAGGACTATCTCACCTGCAGTGCAGTATTTGCCTGCGGCGGCAGCTGGATGGTTCCGTCGGATAAAATTGCAGACGGAAAATTTGATGAAATTGAGGCACTCACCCGTGAGGCCGTTGAACTTGTAGGGAGGATTAAAAAATGAGTAAAGTAATTACCTTTGGCGAGCTGATGCTTCGCCTTGCCCCCGAGGGCTATCTTCGCTTTTTCCAGAACGACCGCATGGAAGCCACCTTCGGCGGCGGTGAGGCAAACGTTTCGGTTTCGCTTGCCAATTACGGTGTAGACTGTGCGTTCGTCACCAAGCTGCCCAAGCACGCAATCGGTCAGGCGGCTGTCAATTCGCTCCGTTATTTCGGCGTTGACACCTCGAAGATCGTCCGCGGCGGCGACCGTGTCGGTATTTATTTCCTGGAAAAGGGCGCATCCCAGCGCGGCTCGGTCTGCATTTATGACCGTGCCCACTCTGCGATTGCCGAAGCAAAGCGCGAGGACTTTGATTGGGATTCCATCTTTGCGGACGCCGACTGGTTCCACTTCACGGGAATCACGCCCGCCCTCGGCGGCGAGCTGGTCGATATCTGTATCGACGCCTGCCGTGCGGCAAAGGCACGCGGCATCAAAATTTCCTGCGATCTCAACTACCGCGGCAAGCTTTGGACGCGTGAGGAGGCAAGAGCGGCGATGACCCGCATCTGCGAATACGTTGACGTCTGCATCGCCAATGAAGAGGACGCAAAGGACGTTTTCGGTATCGAAGCCGAGGACACCGATATTTACGGCGGCAAGCTCAACCACGACGGATACAGAAGCGTAGCCGCACAGCTGACTGAGCGCTTTGGCTTTGAGAAGGTTGCTATCACTCTCCGCACCTCTATCTCGGCCAACGACAACGACTGGGCCGCTATGCTCTACGACGGCAAGGAATGCTATTTCTCCAAGACCTCCCACCTGCATATCGTTGACCGCGTCGGCGGCGGCGACAGTTTTGGTGCCGGTCTGATTTATGCACTTCGCTCGGGCAAAGCGCCCGCTGAGGCAATTGAGTTTGCGGTTGCCGCGTCTGCGCTCAAGCACACCGTTGAGGGCGACTATAACCGCATCACGGCCGCAGAGGCAGAAAAGCTCGCCGGCGGCGACGGCTCGGGCCGCGTACAGAGATAAGCACAATTTCATGAAGCAACCACCCGCTGTCACACGCGTGACGGCGGGTGGATTTTTATTGCTTGTGCACCAAAGAAAAATGTTTCATAATTGTAAATAATTACATCCAAGGCTTGACATGGTGAAGGGAAGATGGTATATTATATCCGTACCAACACACATAGTACACTTAATCGAGAGGAAAGGAGCGATTACATGACGGGAATACAGGTGGATTACCGTGACAGGCGTCCGATTTATGAGCAGCTGGTCGCAAACGTGCGCGCGCTCGTTCTGCGCGGCATTTTAACCCCCGACGAGCAGATGCCGTCGGTTCGTACGCTGGCGGCCGAGCTTGGTATTAACCCGAATACCATTCAGAAGGCGTATGCCGAGCTTGAGCGGCAGGGCGTGATTTATTCCTCTCCGGGGCGGGGAAGCTTCGTTTGTTCCGATCCCGCCGCGATACGGGCGGAGGAGCTGTCGGCACGCCGCACGGCAATTGCGGAAATTTTAAGAGAAGCCAAAACCTACGGTCTGCGGCGCGAGGACGCCGCGGTACTTGTGGATGAGATATGGAGGGATGAAGATGATCAGAATTGATGGCGTAACGAAGACCTTCGGTGAGATCCGTTCGCTGAATGCGGTCAGTGCCGCTGTCAGAGATGGCTCGATTTACGGACTGATCGGGTCGAACGGATCGGGGAAATCGACACTTCTGCGCGTGATGTGCGGAATCTTCGCACCGGATACGGGAAGCGTTACCTATGACGGGATGTCGATTTGGGAAAATGCCGCACTCAAACGGGAAATCGTCTATCTCTCCGATGAGCAGTATTTTCTTCCCGCTACCACCTTGTACGAAATGCGCGGACTCTATGCGGCGTTTTATCCGCGCTTTGACGAGGCACTTTATTGCCGGCTCTGTGATCTCTTTGGTCTTGATGACCGTCGGCGTATTTCTACCTTTTCCAAGGGCATGAAAAAGCAGGCGGCGGTCGTGCTGGCGCTTGCCTCCTGCCCGAGGTATCTCTTGTGCGACGAAACCTTTGACGGACTTGACCCCGTGATGCGCCAGCTCTTCAAGCGCCTGCTTGCCGATGCCGTGGCCGAGCGCGGCATGACGGCAATCGTTGCTTCGCATAATCTTTCCGAAATCGAAGATATTTGCGATCACGTTGCCCTTCTGCATCGCAGTGAGATGGTATTCTCCCGCGAGCTTGACGATCTGCGGGATGCCATCCATACCGTGCAGGCGGTCGTACCGGCCGATTTTGATCTGACTACCCTTCCGCTCGCCCCTGTACGCACCACACGGCGCGGCAGTATGTTGACCATGGTCGTGCGCGGTGAGCGCGAGGAGATCGAGCGCATCATGGCAGAGGCGGGCGCACAGTTCTGCGAGCTGATCCCGCTTACCCTTGAGGAAATATTTATCAGTGAAATGGAGGAACGCGGCTATGACTACACGAGCCTTATCTGAGAACACCCCGCGCGGCAGATGGAACACCGCATTCTTTCTCGGTGAGCTTCGCCGCAGCTGGGCAAACTGCCTGCTGTACGGATTGGTCTATTTCTTCTTCATGGTCATCCCCATGCTCAGCCAATATTCCCGTTACCTGAGAAACGATTTTTATTCCCGCACCTCCGATTTTACTTATAGTGATATCCCCTTTGAGCTGTATGCCGTCTTTGCCCTTTGCATCTCGGTCTGGGCGGGCATCTCCGCCATGCAGTATCTGCATAAGCGCACCAGCGTCTATCATTTCCACAGTATGCCGATTCGCCGAGAGGGCATCTTCTTCGTCAAAACGGCGGTGGCATTTGCTAATATCGTGATCGCGCTGCTGCCCAACCTCATGGCACTCTGCGCCATCTTCGCGCTGATCGAGATCCCCTTGATGACGGTTGTCTACATTGCGCTCTACTGCCTGCTTGCCTTTACGGTCGGCTACAGCTTCTGCGTGCTGATCGGCAGCTTCTGCGGTACGGGCAGCTTTCACTTTGTGATGACCGGTATCCTTGGCTTTATCGGCCCTGCCTTTTTGGGCGTGGTGTATCTGATTGCCGACAGCGCCGTGAGCTATCTCCGTGTGGACCATCTCATCGACACGCGATATTTCTTCGGCTATAGCTCTCCTTTTGTCTATCTGATCGCTCAGCTTGACCGTTTCACGCTCCTGCCCGGCGGGGCATGGATCGCGCTTGTCCTCTTCTCGATTGCTTGCTTTGTCGGCGCACTTCTGATCCTGCGCATCCGCCCCACCGAGGGCGCGGAAACGCCTGTGATCTTCTCGCCCGTGGCAGGGATCATCAAGTATATCGTGATGTGGCTCGCCGCCGTCTTCCTTGGCTATTTCTTCGGCGAGATCTTCAGCAATGTGGTTTTCTGGCGCATCTTCGGCTATTTCTGCGGCGGCATTCTCAGCTTTATGCTCATGAACGTCCTGCTTGCCAGAAGCGCGAGAAAAATGTTCCGCGGACTCGGCGGCCTCTTTATCTTCTACATCGCGCTTGCCCTCTCCCTTGGCGGGATCACGGCCTGGTATTCCTATCAGGATAACCACCCCTTCTCCTCCGAGACGACCCATACGATCAGCGTCAGCCCCTCCCTGATGGCAAGCGACTATTTCGCCCTCGAGGACCCCGAGGTCATCGCGGCAGGATATGCCTTCCTCGATGCTTATTTTGACCGCAGATCGACCGGCCCCGTAGACGAAGGCATCTCCTATGTGACCACCGCCGAGGCGAAGGAATATGTGGTCTATCATCTCGACTCGCGCAGTATCTTCATCACGCAAACGAACCGCCTCGGCCTCCGCCGTACCTGGCGCATCCACCTCGACCTCTATCCCGAGCTTGATGCACTGACCACCGAGCTGATGCGTGCCATAGCCGAAAGCGAACGGTTAAGTCGGATCGTAGCCA
>JAZNCR010000180.1:0-2931 GCA_045587605.1 Eubacteriales bacterium | reverse complement strand
CGTGCCGTTGAAGAATACGGTGTTCACTACATCAAGGGTATGGTTGGCAAGGTATCGCCCGAAGGCGACAAGCTGATGGTTCAGGCATCCGACCTTATCGCAAACAAGCAGCTCCACATTGAAGCTGATCTCGTTGTTCTGGCAGCCGCCATCGAGCCCGATAAGTCGGCCCGTCCTTTGGCAACAATGCTTACCGCAAGCATGGATACAAACGACTTCTTTACCGAGGCTCATCCCAAGCTTCGTCCCGTTGAAAGCCCTACCGCAGGCGTATTCCTTTCTGGTGCCTGCCAGGGACCGAAGGACATTCCCGAAACCGTAGCTCAGGCAGGAGCCGCAGCTTCCAAGGTTATCGGTCTGCTCTCCAAAGATAAGCTCACAGGTAACCCCTGCGTTGCAAACTCCAATCCCAACATGTGCAACGGCTGCTCTTCTTGTGAAAGAGTATGTCCTTACGGCGCAATCGGATACGAAGGCAGAGAGTTCAGAATGCCCGATCGTACAACAAGAATTCGCCGCATTGCAGTTGTCAATGAAGCCGTATGTCAGGGTTGCGGTGCTTGTACCGTTACCTGCCCGTCGGGCGCTATGGACCTTCGCGGCTTTACAAGCTCACAGATCATGGCGGAGGTAGACGCAATATGCAAGTAAATGAATTTAAGCCTAAAATAGTGGCATTCTGCTGCAACTGGTGCTCTTATGCAGGTGCCGACCTGGCGGGCGGAAGCCGTCTTAATTACCCCGCCGAGGTTAAGATCATCCGCGTTCCCTGCTCGTGCAGAGTCAATCCTTTGTTTATTCTCCGCGCATTCCAGCGCGGTGCCGACGGTGTTATAATATGCGGCTGCCATCCCGGCGACTGCCACTACACCTCGGGCAACTATTACACTCGCCGCCGTATGGCCCTTCTCTTCTCGATGCTCTCTTATCTCGGAATAGAAAAAGAGCGTACCCGCGTTGAATGGGTATCGGCCGCTGAGGGTGCAAAATTCGCCGCTACGATGAACGATTTCGTCAAGACCGTTACCGAGCTCGGCGAGAACAAACGACTGGAGGATTTAAGATGCAAGCTTTAAGCCGCAACGTACTTATTGAAAAAGCAAAAGCTCTCTTTGCCGACGGTACCGTTACACGAGCACTCGGCTGGAAGGCGGGCGAATTTGACTACGACCTTACTCCCGCAGTATTCGAGAGCATAGAGGAGATGGAAAGCGATTTCGTGTACAGCGATTTCTCCGCTCCCAACTTCTCGAAATACCTTGTAAAAGAAACACTCAAAGAAGGAAAGATCCTCGTCTTCTTAAAGCCCTGCGATACATATTCCTTCAATCAGCTTCTCACCGAGCACCGTTTTGACCGCGAAAAGGTGTATGCCGTCGGTATTCCCTGCAACGGTATGGCTGAGATCAAAAAGATCAAAGAAAAATGCGAAGGCATTTCCTCTATCGAAAACGACGGCGACGATTTTGTCGTTCACACCCTCTACGACGGCGACGTAAAGCTGTCGAGAGAGGAAGTGTTGGCCGAAAGATGCCTTAACTGCAAGTCGAAAAAGCACGTTGCATACGACGAGCTCCTCGGCGAAGAAGGCGAAGAGCTTGATACCAACCGTTTCGACGAGGTTGCAAAGCTCGAGAGCATGACTCCCGACGAGCGCTTCGCATTCTGGCAGAATGAGCTTTCCCGCTGCATCCGCTGCAATGCCTGCCGCAACGTATGCCCCGCATGCACCTGCGAGCAGTGCGTATTCAGCAACCCCGCATCGGGCGTTGAAAGCAAGGCATCTGCCGACAGCTTTGAAGAAAAGATGTTCCACATCATCCGCGCATTCCACGTTGCCGGTCGCTGCACCGACTGCGGCGAATGCTCCCGCGTTTGCCCTCAGAACATCCCGCTCCATCTTCTCAACCGCAAGTTCATCTCCGATATCGACGATTTCTACGGCGAATATCAGGCAGGTGCCGAGGTTGGAAGCCGTGCTCCCCTTGTAAACTACACCGTCGATGACATCGAAGCCGGTGAAGCTGTGAATAGAGGTGACAAGTGATGCGTAAAGCTTTATTTAGCGATATAAACAAGATCTTTGCCGCTCTCAGTCAGTCGCACAGCGTATATCTTCCCGCAGACGGAAAGGACGGTCAGGCGCACTACACAAAATGGGCAGAGGGCGTTGAGTATTCAAGAGCACTCAACACTTCCCGTTCGGCAAAGGACTTCTTCTTCCCTCAGACCGAAAACCTCATGGATTTCAAGATTGAGGGCAAAACCATTGAAGTAATCGACACACGCGACGAAAACGAAGATTTCGTACTCTTCGGTGTACGTCCCTGCGATGTTCGCAGCTTTGACATTCTCGACAGAGTATTCCTTGCCGAACCCGTCGACTCCTACTACGCATCCCGCCGAGAGCATGGCGTTATCATGTCTATGGCATGCACTCGCCCTGCCGAAACCTGCTTCTGCCGCACCTTCGGCATAGATGCATCCGATCCCGACGGCGACGTTGCCTGCTGGATCGAAGGTGAATCCATCTACTTTGAAGCAAAGACCGAAAAGGGCGCAGCCCTTCTCGAAAAACTCTCCTCTCTTACCGAGGAATGTGACAGCGCAGCTGTCGATGCTCAGAAAGCAGTTACCAAAGAGCGTCTTGACAAGCTTCCTCTCGCGTCTCTCACCACCGAGGGATTCGGTGCAGGGCTCACCATGGAGCATTTCGACGCTCCCGAATGGAAGTCGCTCTCCGAAAGCTGTCTTGCTTGCGGAACGTGCACCTTTGTCTGCCCCACCTGCCAGTGCTACGACATCCGCGATTTCAAAACAAATCAGGGTGTACGCCGCTTCAGATGCTGGGACTCCTGCATGTATTCCGATTTCACAAAGATGGCTCACGGCAACAACAGAAACTCTCAGCTTGAGCGCTTCAGACAGAGA
>JAZNCR010000179.1:0-6585 GCA_045587605.1 Eubacteriales bacterium | reverse complement strand
AACATATCAAAAGCCTATGCTCTTACTTTCCGGGAGGTAGGAAATAGCCTCCCCTGTGTAAGGGGAGGTGGCAGCCGTAGGCTGACGGAGGGGTTGTAAAAGTAAGATTCGCCAAAAGACAATCCCTCACCGCCTACGGCGGGGCTCCCTTTACACAAGGGAGCCTTGGGTTGGTACAAGCTCATTTGTTTGCAAATAGACGGAAATTTGCTTGTAGTCTTTAATTAAGGCATACGAAGCACTACATTTGTGGGCACAACTGCAATATTCAGTTATGTCAGTGATAAGTGATGAGGCTCGCTTGTGCTCGCCGTTATGCGTTTGCTGCGCAAACGTTATGATATAATCGCCTTTGGCTATTCAAACTGCCCGAAGGGCATCATAACTTGGCGAAGCCAATCCTAACTCTAAACTCGCCGAATGGCGATTATAACTGTGCGCCTGCTCTACGGCAGGCGCGCCAATTGCGGTGCATTTTGTATCGAATGGTGGCGGGAGATTTTATTTCGTCCGTCTATGGCGTGTGAGCGGGACAGCGCCTTACAGGAAGAGAGCTTTTTTACGCCCGCCGGCTGTCGCTTGGGCGGACGGTCCCGATCTGGCGGTATCCGGGATCGGCGAGCCAAGCGCCTTCTTCTGCCATGAAAAATGCGGTGTTGAGCAGCGTGCATACCGCCAGCAGTGCGGTGAGCAGAGCAAAGGTTTTTCGTTTCATAGAAGCGTCCTCCCGTTGTCGTTTGCTGATATAGACGGAGAAAAGCAAAAAAAGTTCCCGCCGCCAAAATGTCTGCCCGACCTTGCAAATTGCGCGGGGAAATGATATAATGAAGAAAAAACCAAACGGAGGCAACCGTTATGTCTGTAACCGAACGCTTTTTACGCTACGTCAGCTATCCCACCGCATCGGATGAAAACTGCGACGCCGTGCCGTCGACCCCATCACAGAAGGTGCTCGGCGAGGCGCTCGCCGAAGAGATGCGCGCGCTTGGCTTTCTTGATGCGCATATGGACGAGCTGGGCTACGTCTACGGACGTCTGCCCGCAACGCCCGGCTGCACCGCGCCCGCCATTGGCTTCGTGGCGCATCTGGATACCTCGCCCGACGTATCGGGGGAGAACGTCAATCCCCGCATCGTCGAATACAAGGGCGGCGATATTCCGCTCGGCGCGGGTGAGGTGATCTTGGCCTCTGCTTTTTCGCTTGACCGCTTCATCGGACAGCATCTGATCGTGACCGACGGCACGACCCTGCTCGGCGGTGACGATAAGGCGGGTGTTGCCGAGATCATGACTGCCTGTGCGCACCTGATCGCGCATCCCGAAATCCCGCACCGCGAAATTGCGGTCTGCTTCACCCCGGACGAGGAGATCGGTCGGGGTGCGGATCATTTTGCGATGGGGAAGTTTTCGGCGAAGGAAGCCTATACGGTGGATGGCGGCGAGCTTGGCGAGATCGAGTATGAAAACTTCAACGCCGCATCGGCTGTGGTGGAGGTCAAGGGTGTCAATATCCATCCGGGCTCGGCCAAAAACAAGATGAAAAACGCCGTTCTGCTGGCGACCGAGTTTGTCTCTGCGCTCCCCGCCGCCGAAACGCCGGCGCATACCGAAGGGTACGAGGGCTTCTATCACGTCGCTGACCTTGAGGCGTGTGAGACCCGCGCGGTGGTGAAGATGATCATTCGCGACCATGACCGCGAGAAATTCGAGGCGAGAAAGGCCTTCGTCGCCCGCCTCACCGACTATCTCAACGCCGTACACGGCGAGGGCACCTTCACCCTGACCTTGCGCGACAGTTATTATAATATGAAGGAAAAGCTTGCCGATCATATGGACCTGATCGACCGTGCCCGCGCGGCCATGGGGTCGGTCGGGGTCGAGCCGCGCATCATCCCGATCCGCGGCGGGACCGACGGCGCACGCCTGTCCTGGATGGGTCTGCCCTGCCCCAATCTCTCCACCGGCGGATGCAACGCGCACAGCATCCACGAGTTCGTCTCGGTCGAGGCAATGGAGAAAATGGTCGAGATTCTCCTCTGCCTTGCAGGCGCGTAAGCGTTTAAGAGAGGCGTGTGATTGCATGAAATGTCCTTATTGCGATGTAGAGATGCTTCATGGCTATTTGAATTGCGGAACAATAATTTGGAGCGAAAGAAAGCATAAAATCAGCATGCTTCCCAATGGCAAAGAAAAATATGCCCTTCATTTGGAGCCGCCTCTTTTGGCTCCGCACGGGATTGAGAGCGATTGTTGTCCGCGCTGCAAGCGCATAATCATTGATGCAGCATGCTACAAGAACAACCTTGACCGATAAATTCGGATTTATCAAACAATGAACCCCGACAGATTTCAAAAATCTGTCGGGGATGATTTTTGGGGGCAGATCAGCCATGTATTGTGCATGAGGAGACTGCTTCGATGATGCGGTCGGCGGCTTCGGCGAGCAGGTGGCGGGGCATGGCAACGTTGACGCGGATATAGCCGCGGTAGGCCTCGCCGAACCATTCTCCGGGATCGGGGGCGACGCGGGCCGCGCCGCAGAGCAGGGGCATGACCTCCTCGGCGGGAATCCCGCAGGAGCGAAGGTCGACCCAGAGCAGATAGGTCGCATCGGGATGGGTGAGGCGGATGCCGGGGAAGGCTTTCCGCAGACGATTGATGACGTAGCGCATATTGTCGCTCAAATAGGCACAGAGCTCGTCCGCATAGTAGGCGGCGGGGCCGTAGGCGGCGGAAACCACCTCGGCGGCAACGAAGGATACGGCGGGGACGTGCAGTCTTCGCCAGAAGGCGCGGAGCGTTTCTCTTTCCTCTGCGTTCGGCACGATCATAAACGCCGCGTGCGCACCGGCGGTGTTGAAGGTCTTCGAGGGAGAGCTGATCTGGCAGATGCGGGCACGATCGCCCGAGCATCCGCCGGCCGCGGCGAGGGTGGGGGTGAATTTTGCGCCGTCAAGCATCAGATCGGAATGGATCTCGTCGCTGACCAGATATACCCCGTGCTCGGCACAGATCTGTACGATCTGCGCAAGTTCTTCCTTCGTATACACACGGCCGATGGGGTTGTGGGGAGAGCAGAGAATCATCATTTTCGCATCGGGACGCGCTGCCAGTGCGCGCAGGCCGTCAAAGTCGATGGCATAGGTGAGATCGCCCCCATCGTCCTGCTCGATGAGGGTGTTTTCGAGCACGACTCGTCCAAGATCGCGCGTGACCCCGACAAAGGGGGGATAGATGGGGGGCTGAACGATCACGCCGGCCCCCGGCTCGGTAAAGGCGGATATGGCGGCCGTGATGCCCGCAACGACGCTGGGCAGAGGAAGCACGCAGTCGGGGCAAACGGCCATGCCGTGCCGCTTCTGCATCCAGTCTGCGACGGCATCGTGGAATTTCGGCGAAAGGATTCGGTAGCCGAGCACGCCCGGGGAGACGGCCGCGCGCACGGCGTCAAGAATTTCGGGCGCGCAGGAAAAATCCATATCCGCAACCCAAAGCGGAAGAATATCCTCTCCCGGTGTCATGCCGAACTCTGCTGCGACGCCGTCCCATTTTGCGCAGTCGGTTCCGCGTCGGTTGGGGGCAAGATCAAAATTCATGTTCATGATATCCTCCGTGAGATGAAATTTTTTTGTTGATGCGATGAGCTTGCAGTTAAGCGATACGCTTATATTAGCCTCCCTCCGGGAGGGTGGGCGGCGTGCTGACATTCCGAACAGAGATTTTATGCACATCGATGTGCACGGACGGCGGGAGCAAGCCCCCGCCCTACGGAGGGCACGCACAAACTGAACACTCTTGCTGTAGGGGAGGGGTCTCCCCTCCCGCTACCGAACAATAAGATGTGTACGATGTGGACGACCGTAGGTCGCCCCTACGGAGGGCACGCACAAACCGAACACTCTTGCTGTAGGGGAGGGGTCTCCCCTCCCGCCACCGAACAATAAGATGCGTACGATGCGGGCGACCGTAGGTCGCCCCTACGGAGGTGGAATGAAATTTGCACAATCCCGTAGGGCGGGGGCTTGCTCCCGCCGTCGCCGAACGACAAAATACCGTATGGATTTTCCGCCAAACGATATACCCAAGAAAGCCTCCGGGGAGGAGCCTTGGCGATTTTGTTGTATTTTCTTTATTTTACCATGCCGCCCGACGGCTGTCAACCGATTTTCCCCGCGTGCGGAGCGATTTTACGCCTTTTTGTCGATTTGCTTGCAAAGGGGGACTTTTTGTGATACAATAATCTTGTTCCGGTCAGGCAAGGACGGGCGTTTTTTGCGCTGTCACAATTTGTTTATCAAACGGACAAGATTTTTTGCTTGACAGGCGAATGTTTTTCCTGTAAACTGTTTTTGAATGAAAAAAGATAGAGGACGCTTATGCCTTTTTCCGATCTTCGTCATCCGCTTATGCTCGCGCCCATGGCGGGCGTTACCGATTATGCCTTCCGTCGGGTCTGCCGCGCGCAGGGGGCGGAATATACCGTCTCCGAAATGATCTCAGCCAAGGCTTTGGTCTACGAGCAGCGCAGTCGACGCGCCTGCACGGCCGCCTCGGCGGCACTTGCCGCCATTCGCCCGGGCGAGACGCACCACGCGCTCCAGCTCTTCGGCAGTGAGCCCGACTTCATGGCTGAGGCGGCTCGCCTGCTTGAATCGGGCGAATATCTCGGTGCGCTGGCGGGCGAGAAGCCTGCGGCCATTGATATCAATATGGGATGCCCCGTGCCGAAGGTTGCGGGCAACGGAGAGGGAAGTGCCTTGATGCGCGATCCCGACCGTGCCGCCGCTATCGTGCGCGCCGTGACCGATGCGGTCAAGCTTCCCGTTACCGTCAAAATCCGCTCGGGGTGGGATGAAAATTCCGTCAATGCCCCCGAGTTTGCCCGCCGCATGGCCGATGCCGGCGCGGCCGCCGTCTGCGTGCACGCGCGGACGAGAAAACAGATGTACGCCCCCTCTGCCGATTATACCGTGATTGCCGCCGTCAAGCGGGCGGTGGATATTCCCGTGATCGGCAACGGCGATATAGCCTCGGCGGCTGATCTGCGCCGCATGGCGGAGATCAGCGGATGTGACGGCTATATGATCGGGCGGGGCGCGCAGGGAAACCCCTGGCTCTTTGCCGAGCTTGCCGCCGCGCTTGACGGCAAATCCTATATCCCGCCCACGCCTGCCGAGCGGCTTGCCGTTTCGTCTGAGCACCTTGCCCTGCTCGTGGAGGACAAGGGCGAGACGGTCGGTGTCAGAGAAGCCCGCAAGCATATGGCGTGGTATACGCATGCTCTGCCCGGCTCTGCCGCCGCCCGTGCCGCCATCATGCGCACCGAGACGGCAGAAGAAATGATGCAGATCCTTCGCGATCTGCTCAAATAACGCTTTAATTTTTTCTGATACGCATATATGCAAAAAGGAGCCGCTATGATGCAAGGGCCGTACCATAACGCCGATGCCCGACCGCAGATGCCGGGCGAAGAGAAGCGCGACAACCCCGAGTTGCTCGCGCTTGTTGTGCGTGCGGCGAAGGGCGATGAAGCGGCTTTTTCGTCTCTGATGGAGCAGTATGAGAAGCTGGTCTTCAACCTTGCCTATCAGTATACCCAAAACCGCGAGGATGCGGCAGACGTCTCGCAGGAGGTCTTTCTCAAGCTCTGGCGTACCCTGTCCTCCTTCCGCGGAGAGAGCAGTTTTTCCACCTGGGTCTTCCGTATCACACAGAACAGCGCGCTTGATCTTCTGCGCAAGCGGACGGGAAGTGCAACCGTTTCGCTGACCGTTCCCGACGAGGACGGTGAGGAGCGGGAGAGAGAGCTGATCGATCCCGGCACCGAGCACGACCCTGCCGCTTCCGTCGAGCGGAAGGAACGAAGAGAGGCTGTCAGGGATGCCATTGCCGCACTCCGCGCCGACCACCGGGAAATCCTGGTCCTGCGTGAAATGCAGGGCTTCAGCTACACCGAAATCGCCGAAATGCTCGGGCTTGAGCTTGGCACGGTGAAGAGCCGGATCAACCGCGCGAGAATGCAGGTCAAAGAATTTCTCCAAAAACGGAACATTTTTTGATTTCGTGCGTCAAAAGAGCGGATAGAATTAAAGGAGAAAATACTGTATATATGTCAAAGGATAACCTAACCCCCGAAAATGCCGCTGTCTGCGGGATGCTCGGCGACAATCTTTCCGCCTATCTTGACGGAGAGCTGTCGAAGGACGAGCGCGAGGCGGTCGAAGCCCATCTTCGGGAATGTGATGATTGCCGCGTTCTGCACGACGCGCTCTCGGCACTTCGGCGCGACATTGCCGCCGCTGAGCTTAGCGTGCCGCCCCGCCTGCACGAGCGCATCATGCTGAGCGTTCGCCGCGAGAACCGCGTGCGCCGTCTCCGTCGGATCACGGCGATCGCATCGGCGGGTGTTGCCGCCATGTTCTGCTTCGTGGTAATCGGCGGTGCGCTGACCCGCGGAGCGGGTGCCGATATGGCGGAAGCAAATGATTTCGCTTATTTTGTTGCCGATGCCGCGGCAGAAAAGGCGCCTGCGGAGGCCGACGTCAGAGGCGCTGTGATCGATACTGCGCTTGAGGGAGAGCTTAC
>JAZNCR010000178.1:0-7165 GCA_045587605.1 Eubacteriales bacterium | reverse complement strand
CAAGTAACAGTTGCATGGCTGGCAGGCCAATACACGGCGCACTTGTGCGCTGCCAATAAAGGGTAGGGCTATGCCCGAAAATGAAATACCACCCGCTATGCGGGTGGATTTTTATTGATATTGTTGTCATTCGGCCCACATTGCGGTGGAGAGGTAGCGGTCGCCTGTGTCAGGGAAGAGGGTGACAATCAGCTTCCCCATATGCTCGGGACGGCGGGCGAGTGCGATGGCGGCGTGAAGTGCCGCGCCGGACGTGATACCGCAGAGAATGCCTTCGCGGCGGGCAAGCAGGCGTCCGGCAGCATAGGCCTCCTCCTCGGTGACGGGAATAATTTCATCAATCAGGGAACGGTCGAGGACCGACGGAACGAAATTGGCTCCGATGCCTTGCAGCCCGTGCGCACCGGTACGTCCCGCGGAGAGCAGGGGAGAGGCGGCAGGCTCAACGGCAACCACCTGCACGGCGGGATTTTTCTCCTTGAGATAACGGCCGACGCCGGTCAGCGTACCGCCCGTGCCGACACCGCAGATGAAAATATCTACCCGACCGTCGGTATCTGCCCAGATTTCGGGGCCCGTGGTCTGCTCGTGCGCCGCGGCGTTGGCGGGGTTGTCAAATTGGCCCGGAATAAAGCTGTTCGGAGTTTCTGCCGCGATCTGCTCGGCGCGCTCGATGGCACCCGCCATGCCGCGCGCCCCCTCGGTGAGGACGAGCTCGGCACCGTATGCACGGAGCAGTGCGCGCCGCTCGGCACTCATGGTGTCGGGCATAGTCAGGATCACACGGTATCCTCTTGCCGCGGCGACTGCGGCAAGACCGATTCCCGTGTTGCCGCTGGTCGGCTCGATGATGACAGCCCCGGGCGTGATCAGACCGCGCGCCTCGGCATCGTCAAGCATCGCACGGGCAATGCGGTCCTTGGCACTTCCGGCGGGATTGAGGTATTCGAGCTTGGCGGTAATCTCGGCCGTCAGTGCGAGATCGTTTTTGATCCGCCCAAGAGAAAGGAGCGGTGTTTTTCCGATCAAATCGGTAATGGAAGAATGAATATGCATCGAAACGTCTCCTTTGGAGGTACGGAGTAAGGAATTTCGCGTAAACGAAGTACCGCGCAATGGGGCGCGGTACTTTATTTTATGCTCAGCCTTCGATCTGTGATTTGAAGAATTTGCCGATTCCTGCAATGGTGGTAAGGAAGAGGGGGACGAGCGCAGGATCGATGGTCTTAGGGACCGTTTGATTGAAGGTCTCAAAGCTGAGGTCTCCCGCATAGCCGATGGCCTTCAGCTCGCGGCAGAAGTCCTTCCAGCAGATCGTTCCCGTGTAGGGCATCATATGGCGGTCGCCGGAGGTGTCATTGTCATGAATGTGGAGTGCCTTGAGTCGATGACCGATGAGCGGCACGTAGGTGCGGAAGCTCGTGTGCAGAAGATTGAGGTGTCCGGTATCCAGACAGAGACCGAAGCATTCGCGGCCTGCTTTTTCGTTGAGGTGATCGATGAGCGCGACTGCTTCGTACGGATTTGCGCAATTTCCGCTGACCCAAAGTCCCTTTGGCGAACGGGTGAAGAGATTCTCCAGGCAAACGGTAACCTTGGTTTTAAGCAGCACGTCAATCAAGCTTTCATATAGCTTGAGGTTGAGTGCGTAAATCGTTTCCGGGGTGTTGACCGGGTCGGCGTCGTTGAGAGAAATGCCGTGGATAATGAGATTTTTGCAGCCGACGGCATCGCAGAATTCGATGCATCTGCGGTAAATTCCGATCATATAGTCGAGCAGCTCGGGACGCTCGGGGAGATAGGCAGGGAAGGGTGCGTGTGCCTGCGAGATTTCGAGCCCGTTTGCGCGGATGGCGGCAAGCTCGTCGGCATAGTGTGCCAGGCAATCTGCAAGCGGACGCTCGAAAATGCAAATATCCTTGAGCGCAGAGGATTTCATATCCTTGCGGGCAATGGCGTGGTCAATATTCCAATCAATTGCGGCAAATCCCGCTTCGCGGAACATCGCGTAACCGACCTCATGACCGAGATGTTCGATAACGCCCCCGCTTTGAATACAAAGTTTCATGGCAAAGTTCTCCTTTTGCGGTGTAATATTTTATCACAATCATAGCACATTATCCCCGGGGATGCAAGAAGGAAGGGGGGAAATGATCGAAAAAGAGAAGGCGCAAACCTGCGCATCTTCTTTTAATCGGCATATGCCGAGGTGATGCCGAAATATTCTTCCAGCGTTGTGAAGCCGCCGTTTCCGTCATAGAGCTTTTTCGCCAGCTCGCGACCAACATAGCGGATGTGCCACGGCTCATACATATAGCCGGTTATCTCCTCTTTCCCTGCGGGATAACGGATAATAAAGCCGTAATCGGCACAGTGCGTGCGAAGCCATGCGGCTTCGGGGGTCGTGTCAAAGTCGGCGGCGGTGGAATTGATGTCGATGGCAAGTCCCGACTGATGCTCCGAGTGACCGGCACGTGCCGAATAGCGGTCGGCGGCTTCCCGTCCATCGCGGGCGACGTATCCGTTGTAGATGTAGCGCTGATCGTAGTAGGAGCGGTAGTCGCTGATCGATTTGATGATGAGCCCTTCGGCCTCGGCGGCCTGCTTCATGGTCCAATAGGCGTTGAGCGCTTCGGGCGTGAGCGATTTCAGCGGGTAGTCAGCGGGAAGCGGATAGGTTTTGTTGACGATGAGGATGCCGTCGACATAGGTCACGCCGTCCACCACCGTGATGGAGAATCCGTTCGCGGTTTTGTTCGGGTCGGTCACCGGTGCAGGCGCAGTCGTGGTAACGGGCGCAGCCGTAGTAACGGGCGCAGCCGTGGTGATCGGCGCAGCCGTGGTAACGGGCGCAGCCGTAGTGACCGGCGCGGCCGTGGTGACCGGCGAGGTCGTAGCAGCGGGTGCGGTTGTTGTGGCGGCCTTTTCGGTGGTTTCGATCGGCGCCTCGGTCGTCACCGACGGGATCGGCAAGACGGTATCAAGCGGAGGCTCGGTCAGAGCATCGGTTGTCGGCGGTGTATCGATTGATGCGCAGGCAGAAAGAAGAAACAGGGCAAGCGTGCAGAGGATGATTCGAATCGGATGCATATGTATTCTCCCAAATTAAGATGACAATATTTTATCACATTATCCGCCAAAAAGCAAGCGGCTTATTTTCATTTCGTCACGATGCCCCGAGGCCGATTTGGCAAAATAAAGTGCGGAAAAACAGTTGCGCGAGCAGGTAAAAAATGATATAATAAATAAGATATATACAAATTAATCTTATCACGGGAGACCGTTTATGCTCAAATTACTTCATTGCGGGGACATTCATCTGGACAGTCCCTTTTCTTTGCTTGATCGCGAGGAGAGTCTGCGCCGCCGCGACGAGCTTCGCCGCACCTTCCTTGAAATGCTGGCCCTTGCCCGTGCCGAGGATGTCTCGGTTGTGCTGATTGCGGGCGATCTTTTTGACCACGGCTTTGCGACCGCCGAAACGCTGAATCTGCTCTGCGATGCCTTCAGCGCGATGGAGGACTGCAGGTTTGTCATCACACCGGGCAATCATGACGCGGCGATGGCGGGAAGCGCGTATCATGGCCGGCGTTTCCCCGAAAACGTGACGGTCTTTACCGAGGAAACGATGCAGTATGTGGATTACGAGGATCTCGGCCTGAGGGTTTGGGGCTATGGCTTTACATCCGACCGTCTTGAGCGATCCCCTCTTGCCGATTATCTCGGCGAGGGCGGGACGATGGCTGTCCCGGGCAAGGCGTCGGTGCTTTGCGCCCATGCCGATCTCGGTCTGCCTCTGTCTAAATATGCACCTCTCTCGGGCAGTGATCTTGCGGCGAGCGGACTTTGCTATGCGGCGCTGGGACACGTGCACAATCCGCCCGAGCCGCAGACCTTCGGCAACACGCTGACCGCTTATTCCGGCTGTCTCGTCGGGCGCAGCTACGACGAGCGCGGATTCGGGGGGGCTGTTCTGGTTGAGATTGAGGATGGACGCGTGACCGACTGGCGCCGTGTTCGGCTGGCACACAGACAGTATCTGATCGAGACGGTAACGGTTGACGGAGCGTCGTCCGACGGGGATGTTATCACCGCCCTTTCCGCGCGGATTGCCGAGATGGGACTCGGCGAGGAGAGTGCACTTCGCGCCGTGCTGACAGGCTCGGTTGAACCGAGCTATACCCCCGATACCGAGGCGATTGCCGCCGCGTGCCGGGACGGTCTCTGGCAGCTTGAGCTGCAGGATCGGACGCTTCCCGTTTGGGGCAGCGATTATCTGGAGCGCGATCCGAGCATTCGCGGTGCGCTTTACCGCACCCTGCGTCCTGCCATGCAAACGGGAACGGCAGAGGAACGCGAACGTGCCGTTGCCGCCCTGCGAATCGGTCTGGCGGCACTTGAAGGAAGACTTTGAGTTCTTTTCAGCAAAATTCAGCCAAGTTAAGGTAAGGAAATCATCATGCGGATAATTTCAATTCACATTGACGAATTCGGGATGCTGCTTGACCGCGATTTCGTTTTTGCGCCCGGGATGAATATTCTCGAAGGACATAACGAATCGGGCAAGAGTACCCTTCTCGGCTTTATTAAATTCATGCTTTATGGGATGCCGGGCCGTGCCGTGGGGGACGCTCCCTCCGAGCGGACGCGCCGGCTCAATTGGAAAACCGGCCGTGCGGCGGGAAACATGACGGTCGAGGCAGGCGAGCGTATCTATCGGATTGAGCGTGCACTCAGCCGAACGGTAAGCGGTTCTGCAGAATCGAGCAAGGAGAGCTTTGCCGAGTCTCTGCAGATCGTTGACACCGAGAGCGGCGCCCCTCTGCCGCGAGGCACACAGCCGGGCGAGCATTTTCTCGGTGTGCCGAGCGGTGTGTTCGAGAGCACGGCCTTCGTGCGTCAGCTGGGTGCGACCGGTGTCGACGGTGCGGGGATCAGCGAGGCGCTGGAAAACCTGATGACCTCGGCCAGCGAGTCGAACAATACCACGCGCGCTCTTGCGCGTCTCGATTCGGCGCGAAAGGCACTGATGCACAAAACCGGACGCGGCGGTGAGATCTATGCCCTTCACGCCGAGCGGACGGCGGTCGTAAACCGCCTCAACCGTGCCAAGCTGGCGGGCAGTGAGCGTATCGCGGCAGAGACACTGGTCGACGGACTGAAGAAGACGGCGACCGAGCTGCGCGAAAAGCTGCGCTATCTGCAGACCTGCTTTGACGCCGCTGAGGCAAAGAATTATATTCGGCGATTTGAGAATTTACACGCACTTGAAAAGAAAACGGCCGAATTGCGCGCCGAGCTTGACGCGCTCTACGCCCGCGAGGGGGCGGGGAACTTTTTCCCCGACCGAGCATATGCGGCATCCCTGCGCGATCTTGAGCGCCGCATTGCGGGTGCGGAGGCAGAGGTTGCCCGACACGAGACCGAGCTTGCGCGGATGCGATACGAGCAGCCGGGCGACCGCGCGCGTGCTGAGCGGGCCGCTGAGATTCGCACGGCGGGCGGCGTGGATGCACTTTGTGCCGAGCATCGCGGATATGCGCAGTCCTCGCGCACGCTGCGGACCCTGGCGATTTTGGGCTTTGCCTTCGGGCTTGTATCGGCTGTCGGTGCAGTCGTGCTTGCCCTGCTTATGCCGAGCTGGGTAGGATTTGAAGCCGCCTTGATCGGCGTTCCCTTCCTTGCGGGGGGCGCGGCCTGCTTCTTTGCTTCCCGCCGACACCGTGAGGCACTTCTTGCCCTTTGTCGTCGGTTCGGATTCAACGATGGGGCGGGTGAGGGAGCATTTGCCGCATGGCTGAATTCCTGCTTCGAGGAAGAAGCGCAGATGACCGGTTATGCGGAGGTTCTCGCGCAGATGGAGGACGCGCTGGACGAAAAACAGGCTGTCCTTGATCAATACCGCCGCGAAGCCCTTGATGCGCTTGCCGCATGGGGAATTGCGGTGACCGACGGAGGTCTTGGCGAGACCCTGTCGGCGGTCATCGGGCGCGCTGAGACGGCGGCTGATACAGCAGACACGCTGCGGCGCGATCTTGCCAAATATGAAGGCGTTTGCGCAAGCACGGCTGAGGAGCTTGCCGAATATGATGAAAAAGAGCTTTTTCGCCGCTTGGAGGCGGTCGGCGAGGATGCGGATGAGCTCAATATCACCGCGATTCGCCGCGAGCGGGATTATTTTACGCAGAATCTCGCATCGGTTGAGGAAAAACGGATTGAGACCGAAAAGAAGCTTATTGCGCTTGAAGCAACCCTTGAGGATCCCGTCAAGCTTGCCGCCGAGGTCGAATCGCTTGAGCGACGCATTGCACAGCTCACCGCCCGTCACGATGCGATTCGCCTTGCCTCCGAAGCGCTGACCGAAGCGGCTGAGTCCCTCCGCCGCGGGGTCATCCCGCGTCTGCGTGCCCGTGCGGGCGAGCTGCTTTCGGCGATCACCGACGGCCGCTATGCGGGAATCGGACTTGGACGGGGGATGACCATGTCAGTAGAAGCCGATGAGGGAACGCACGCGGTTGAGCTGCTTTCCTCCGGCACGACCGATGCCGCCTATCTTGCGCTTCGCTTGGCTTTGCTCGAGCTGCTCTATCCGAACGAGCAGCCCCCGATTCTGCTTGACGAGAGCATGGCACAGCTTGACGATGACCGTGCCCGCGCTTTGCTTACTCTTCTCAAGTCTCGCTGTGATGCCGGGACACAGTGTCTTGCTTTTACCTGTCACACCCGTGAAGCTGAACTAATCGACGCGAATCGAATTTTGCTTTGATTTTTCGGAAGGAGAGGCTATGCAATTTGTTACCGCACCGAATGGCGTGATCTATCTTCGCTCCGAGAAAATTCCCTTCCCGCACGGATTTTCCACGCGGCAAGGCGGGGTCAGCACACGCTCTCATACGGCATCCCTCAACCTCGCCTTCGGGCGGGGAGACGAGGATGCGATTGTTCTCCGAAACCTGAAGCTTTTCACCGATGCAGTCGGACTTGACGGCGAGGTGATTTCGCTTCCGCAGATTCACTCTGCCGACGTGCGGATCGTCGGCAAGGCCGATCGCGGACTTGGCTATGCGCGGCCGGCAGACGGCACCTGCGATGGCTATGTCACGGCAGAGCCGAACCTCTCCATCGGGGTGAAAACGGCCGATTGCGTACCGATCCTGCTGGCCGA
>JAZNCR010000177.1:0-4545 GCA_045587605.1 Eubacteriales bacterium | reverse complement strand
CGTCAAGAAGGAAGACCTTGGTGCAGAAGATCTTGACGCACTCCGCCGCGGTGCGGTAAATCTGGAAGCGCATTTGGATAACCTTGCGCAGTACGGTGTTCCGGTCGTCGTCGCCATCAACCGCTTCATGACATCTGCCGCGACCGCGGGGCGGACTTTGCTCTCTCTGAGGTATTCGCACGCGGCGGCGAGGGTGGCATTGAGCTGGCCGAAAAGGTGGTTGCCGCCTGCGAGCGTACATCTGCCTTCAAGCTTCTCTACGATGATGAAGCATCGATCAAGGAAAAGATTGAAACAATCGCCAAGAAGATCTACGGTGCCGAGGACGTCAAGTACCTTCCCGCCGCCGAGAAGTCCATTGCCGACTTCATTGCGCTTGATCCCGCCTATGCAAAATTCCCCGTGTGTATGGCCAAAACGCAGTATTCCCTCTCGGACGATGCTGCCAAGCTTGGCCGCCCGACCGGATATACGCTGACCGTCCGTGAGGTCAAGCTCTCGGCCGGTGCCGAATTCATGGTCGTCCTCACCGGTGCGATTATGACCATGCCGGGTCTGCCCAAGGCACCCGCCGCCATCCGCATCGATGTCGACGACGACGGCAATATTTCGGGGCTGTTCTGATGATCGAAATGCCGATCATCCGCACAACGTCGTCGGCGGAGGAAACGGAGAAGCTCGGTCGGGAATTGGCCGCCCGTTTGCTTGACGCTTCCCTCCCCCCCTTCGTTGCCCTTTACGGCGACCTCGGTGTTGGAAAAACCGCCCTCACCCGCGGCATTGCCTCGGTCATCGCGCCGGGCGCACCCGTCCGCTCCCCAACCTTTGCCCTGGTTCATGAATATCGGGGAAATACGCGCCCCCTTTTTCACTTTGATATGTACCGCATTGATTCCGAGGATGATCTTGAATCGATCGGTTACTGGGACTACCTTGACCGCGGTATCTGCGTGGTCGAATGGAGCGAAAAGATTCCTTTTGCGCTTCCCGATCACTATCTGAAGGTCATCATCGAAAAATGTCCGGATAATCTCGATGCGCGAAAGATTACTGCGGAAATTGTCTGAGGAAAGGACAAATCATGCTCATTTTAGCCCTTGATTCCACCGCCGTTTCGGCTTCGGTTGCCGTTGTCGAAGACGAACGTCTGCTTGCGCTCTACCATTTGAACAACGGAAACACGCACAGCGAAACCCTTCTTCCCATGATAGAATCGATCATGGATAGGCTCGGAATAACGATGGATTCGATCGATCTTTTCGCCTGTTCCTCGGGTCCGGGCTCCTTCACCGGTGTGCGCATCGGTGCAGCAACCGTTAAGGGTATCGCATTCGGACGAAAAAAACCGTGTGTTGGTATCTCCACCCTTGAAGCACTGGCTGAAAATCTCATCGGAACGGCTCGTGACGGCGAGCTTATATGTCCCGTCATGAACGCACGCCGCAGTCAGGTTTATAACGCGCTCTTCCGCATCAAGGATAACGCCCTTGAACGAATTACCGAAGACCGCGCCATTGCCATTGCAGATCTTGAAGCCGAGCTTTGTGCCATGGGTGTCTCTGCCGCATCCCCCACCCATCTCGTCGGGGATGGAATCACCGTCACCTGCAAGGACAGCACCGATGCATCAATCTTCAGAGCCGCACCGGCACTTCTGCGTGAACAGAATGCGTATTCGGTTGCCATGTGCGCACTGCGTTCGGCACAAGCAGGAAAAGCGGTAAGCGACGCGGAGCTTGCTCCCGTTTATCTGCGTCCCTGTCAGGCAGAACGCGAACGGCTGGAGCGCAAAGGTCACAAGCAAAATCAAATCTGACAAATACGGAAAAAGGAAATAAATACAATGAACAAGAAAATTATTCTCGGCTGTGACCACGCAGGATTTCACCTGAAGACCGCAGTTGTCAATCACCTTCGCGAGCGCGGATATGAGGTCATCGACGTCGGTACCGATTCGGCAGATTCCTGCCACTACCCGGTCTTCGCACATCGTCTTTGCAAAAAGGTCCTCGACGGCGAAGCACCGCTTGGTATTCTGATCTGCGGAACGGGTATCGGCATGAGCATTGCGGCCAACAAGCACCGCGGTATCCGTGCCGCTTGTTGCTCGGACACCTTCAGCGCCCGCCTGACCCGCGTACACAACGATGCAAACGTGCTTTGCTTTGGCGAACGCGTCGTGGGTGCCGGTCTTGCTATCGAGCTGGTTGACGCCTTTATTGACGCCGAATTCGAAGGCGGTAAGCATGCAACGCGCATTGCCATGTTTGATGCCATCGAAGACGGTACCTTTGAGGAAGCGTAATGTCGCTTGCTTCTTCTATTGCCGAGCTTCTTCGGACCGCGGTCGGAATCGAAACGCATTTTTTCACCTCTGCCATTATCCTTGCAGCAGGCTCCTCGACCCGAATGGGTGAGGTAGGCTCAAAGCAAATGCTTGCGCTTTCCGGCATGCCCGTTATTGCAAGAACTCTGCGCACCTTTGATGCCTCTCCCCTGATTGATGAGATCATTTTGGTCGCAAAAGAAAGCGAGCTTGATCTTTATCCGCCCTTGATCGAACGCTATGGATTTACCAAAATCAAAGCAATCATCCCCGGCGGAGACAGCAGAGGAGACTCCGTAATGTGTGGATTCCGCGCAGTCAGCGATTGTGCCAAATATGTTGCCATTCACGACGGCGCGCGCTGTCTGCTTACACCGCAGATGCTTGAGGCAGTACACCAAAAAGCCTGCCGTCACGACGCTGCGATCGCGGCGACGCGGGCGATCGACACGATAAAGCTTGCCGATAAATCCGGCTTTATTACCGAAACGCTTGACCGCGATCTGATCTGGCAGGCGCAGACCCCGCAGATCTTTGCGACCAAGGTCTTCACCGCCGCCGCATACACGGCACTCGAGGCCGAGTTTTCTGCGACCGATGATGCGTCGCTCGTAGAACGCATTGCACATCCGGTAAAGCTGGTCGAATGCGGACGAGATAATATCAAAATCACCACCCCCGACGATCTGCCACGTGCGGAAGGAATTCTGGCCGCTCGCCGCGCAGCCGCCGAACATCGCACACCCGAAGAGAAAAAATCAAGCTCTGCGGAGGAAAAGAAATGAGAATCGGACACGGTTACGACGTGCACAGGCTTGTCGAAGGACGAAAACTGATCCTCGGCGGTGTGCATATACCGCACGAGACCGGACTGCTCGGCCACTCGGATGCAGACGTGCTGACGCATGCCGTTATGGATGCGATCCTCGGCGCATTGGCGCTGGGCGATATCGGTCATCTTTTTCCTGATACCGATCCCGCATATGCAGGTGCCGACAGCCTTCGTCTTGCCGCTTCCCTTCGCCCGTTCATTGACCAAGCGGGACTGAAAATCGGCAATATTGACGCTACCGTAATTGCACAAGCGCCCAAGCTTGCCCCCTATATTGCACAAATGAAGAACAATCTTGCAGCTGCGCTCGGTACCGATGCAGGTCGCATCAACGTAAAAGCAACGACCGAGGAAAAGCTCGGTTTTACAGGAGAAAAGCTCGGCATTGCGGCGCACGCCGTTTGTTTGCTCGAGTGATCCTCCAAAGCCAAAACGTCCCCCGAAATCGGGAGACGTTTACAGCGCACACGGCGCGGCGCACTCTACACATCCTTTTTCTTCTCATCCTGCCGCGCCGACCTTGCGCGAACTCTTCCGCTTCAAGCGGTCAATGTTGACAACCGACCGCTTTATATCAGCATATGTCGGTTTCCCGCTTCTGTCACTTCCCATGACAAAAGCACATTCAACGATTTTGCATACCGAAAGGAGCTACCATGATCTACATTTCCCCCTCTGTTCTTGCTGCTGACTTCTCTAAGCTCGGCGAAGATGTCTCGCGCATTGAGCTTGCCGGTGCCGATTATCTTCATCTCGACGTAATGGACGGTGCTTTCGTGCCCAACATCAGCTTTGGCGCAGACGTTATCGCGTCCATCCGCCGTCAGAGCCGCCTGATCTTTGACGTTCATCTGATGATCAATGATCCCATCCGCTATATTGACAATTTCATCCGCGCCGGTGCGGATATTATTACGATTCATTATGAAGCCTGCGAGGATCCGCTCTCGGCAGTACGCTATATCCGCGAGCAGGACGTTCGCGCCTGCATTGCCATCAAGCCTGCTACCCCTGCGGAAGTTCTCCTTCCGTATCTTGAGGAGCTGGATATGGTCCTCGTCATGACAGTAGAGCCGGGATTCGGCGGACAGGCCATGATCCCCGAAACGCTCGATAAGGTTCGCACGATTCGCCGCGAAGCCAATGCCCGCGGTCTGCGTCTGCACGTTGAGGTCGACGGCGGAATCAACGAAGAAAATATTTGGAGATGTACCTCCAACGGTGCCGACGTGATCGTCGCCGGCTCTGCCATTTTCAAGAGCAGCCGCCCGCGCACAGTCATGTCCAAAATGCGCACCGAGGCCGCAGCACATACGTTTGCGGGTTAATGATGAAGGAATAGGTCGTGGGGGAGGGGAGCCTTTTGAAAAAGGCTCCCCTCCCCCAC
>JAZNCR010000176.1:0-4531 GCA_045587605.1 Eubacteriales bacterium | reverse complement strand
AGCGAAAGATGCCCCTCGGCGATCAATTTTGCTAAAACCTCTACCGTCCACTCCCCGTTTTCAACGGCAAGGGCGGCCTCGGCAAGGCTATAGCCTGCAAGCTCCGCCGCATCACGGTCAACCCAAAGCACCGAGGTAGCCGCAATATCTCCGACCGTTGCGTCCCCGAACAGGAAATAGCAGCGCTCCGAGACGGTCAGGGCGCGCGTCAAATGCTCGTCAAAGGCATAGTGATCAACCGTAAATGAGTCAATGGTATACAGATCGGCCAGATAGCCTCCCGGCGCCTGGGCGGCCGCCGTTTGGGCAGAAGCAAACTCAAGCATATCCGGGCTTGTCCCCGTTGCATACCGGCGGGAAATTTCTCCTGCCATATCGGTCGTCAGCTCACGCGTGAGCGTAACCTCGAGCGACGCACAGAAAGCGGCGTCTCGCTCGGCCTCCGCCAAGGACAGCGTCTCGCTCAATTCGGCAAACGCAGGCACCGTCTCGCTCTCGCGCAGAACGGTCACCGCATATTCGGCATAATTTTCGGCGAAAACCGTTTTGGTGGTCATTTCCCCCGCGAAGGAGGTTGTCTCCACCGCGGTATATCCGGGCGTTTTTATCGGTTGTGTTTGATCGGTCGGCGCATCGGTCTTCGGCGGAGTATCCGCCGATGATGCACACGCCGACAGCAAAAGGGCGGCAAGCAGTGCCGAGCATCCTCGGGCGAGCACCCTTCGTTTGGTAAATACAGACATAAAACCTCCATGCGAATCCGTATGTGTCCGGATACGGACCGCTTAAAGCAACCTCAGCCCTTCGGCTTCGGTCAATGATCGAAATAGATACGGGGAACACGGCCGGTAATCAGACAAAGCGGCTCGTATTCAATCGTTCCCGCACGGCGGGCAAGCGCGCGCAGACGCGCGGGCGAATCGCCGAAAAGCGTAACGGTGTCCCCGACGGCAGTCTCAAAATCGGTAACGTCGAGCATACACTGATCCATGCAGATGCTGCCGATGATCTCTGCCTCGTGCGCCCCCTTCTTCGTTTCCACCAAAACCGACGCGCCGCCGTAGGCACGGATAAAACCGTCTCCGTAGCCGACCGGAATGGTGGCAACGGTGCGCGGCGTATCGGCCGAAAATCGACCGCCGTAGCTGACCCGCTCGCCGGGAGAAAGTGTGTGCAGATGGGAAATGCAGGTTTTAAGGCGCATGACGGGCGCAAGCGCAATCGGACAGAAGGCCGCAAAATCCGGTGCGGGAAGAACGCCGTAGAGAAGAATCCCCAAGCGGACCGCATCAAATCTCGCCTCAGGAAAACGGCAGGCCGCGGCACTGTTGCAGGTATGCCGCAGACCGACGTCAACACCGCGTGCCGCGAGCTGATCGGCAACCGTCGTATACCGTGCAAGCTGTCCCTTGACCGATGCGGGATCGTCATCATCGGCACAGGCGAAATGGGTGAAGAGTCCGCACAGCTGCAGGTGCGGATCGGATGAAATCTCCTCGACCGCACGTACCGTATCGTCAATCTGCGCGGGCGTGGTCAGAAATCCCAGTCGGTTCATTCCGGTGTCGAGCTTGACGTGCACACGCACACGAACGCCGGCGGCTGCCGCGGCGGCCGAAAGTGCTGCCGCATTTTCCCGCGAGAAAACCGTCTGCGTAATGGCATAGCGGGAAAGCAAAGCGGCCTCCTCGGCCAGCGTATAGCCGAGAATCAGCACGTCAGCCGACTCGGGCGGACAAACGGCACGAACGGCGATTGCCTCTTCAATGCCCGAAACGGCAAAGAAATCGCATCCCTCGGCCAGAAGTGCCTCCACACAGCGCGTCATACCGTGACCGTAAGCATCGCTTTTCACAGCGGCAATCATGCGCTGTCCGTCGGGACAGGTCAGCGCACGGAGTGCACGGTAATTGCGGCGCAGAGCGCCGAGATCAATCTCCGCCCAGGTTTTATGCATCTGCAGGGTCGGGAGATCCGAATATGTATACCCCATCGGTTCGGATAGTTCCTTTCATGATTTGTTTTCTTCCCCGCGCGCGGTGCGCAGGATATCAACCGCCGTCATGCGGTTGTCCATTCTGCCCTCAATCCGGCAAGGGAATCCCTCGTCGTCAAGCCAAAGCAGGTATCTTCCCTCGTCATCTGCCGCCTCAAGACGATTGAGCGTCGTTCCGTTCTGCCGCACCACGGCGGCATCCCCGAGCTCACAGTCAATACAAAAAAGTGCGGCCGGCAGCGTCATGGCAGAAAATCTGCCATCGGGATCATCAAGCACGACGCCGCCCCGCGTCAGCGTTGTCTCCCCCCCGACACGGGTAAGGGTGAGCCCCGCCATCGATGCGGGTGCGGTATACTTCAGGGTGAAATCACGGGCATCAATGCCCGATTCGGTCACAGCCGAAAGGGTCAGCTCAGCGCAAAACGAAAATCCGTCAATCGTCCCGGATAAAACGAGCGCGGCGTCACCGTTTTGATAGGCAAGCGGATCGGCCGGCATCACCGCACAGCCCGAAAGGGCAAGCAGCAGACAGACGCAAAGCAGGTACAATGGCTTCATGGCATACACCTCCCGCAAGAGCATATGCGCAAATCGGAGAAAAAAGACGTATGCTCAGTGCTTGACGGGGGGAGCGGGAAGGACGGTAGCCGCACTGTTATAGTACTTGCAGATCTTGAGCAGATGATCGGTCGGCTCAAAATAAAGAACGTAGTGCCGCTTGTCCTCTTCCCAGATCGCATAATAGAGATTCGGCGCCTGCATGGAAGAGGCGGCGCAATAAACCCGATCCGGTGCAAACCGCTTCACATCCGCCTCGCCCCGTTCGTCATAGGGTGCGATCTTATGCATTTTGCGGAACTCCACCTCAAACTGCGGACGGCGGGTGCGATTGCCGTAGACGATGGTGAAGCGGAGGGTGTTGGAAACGGTTGCCAGCTCGTACTCGGGACGGGTAAACCGCCAGGTAAAGAAAACGAGCATCCACACAAAAATAGGAACAAGCGCAACGAATGGCAAAAGCAGACGGACGCGAACGGCGACAAAGAAAAAGGACAGAGCAAACACAATATACCCGATGGCAGCAAGAATGCGATAGATTCTCCACTTGCCCTCTACCTTTTGCTCAACACTGAACTCATAATTCTGAAAATCTGCCATAATAAAAGCCTTTCCTGCTTGGATTTTGCGCATTATTATATGATTATACCACAAATCAAAGAAAATTTCAATGCCAAGAATGCGTTTTTTTACAGAAAAGACGATCACCCCACTTGAAATTTCGGGGAAAATGATGTATAATGGTCATGCCAAATGAAATCCCAGGAAAGAGAGAGATCAACATGAAAGCTGTTATCACCGTCACCGGCCGCGACAACATCGGCATCATCGCCTGCGTCAGCACCGAGTGCTCCAAGTATGGTGCCAATATTCTGGATATCTCCCAGAGCGTTATGCGCGAATATTTTGCCATGATCATGCTGGCCGATATTGATGCCCTGTCCATCCCCTTCGCGGATTTTGTGGACAAGCTGGCCGCACTCGGCGAAGCGCATGGTCTGCAGATCCACACCATGCACGAGGAAATCTTCAACACCATGCACCGCATTTGATCGGCAAACAGATAAAGGAAGGACAAATCTACCATGCTCAACACCGCAGATATCCTCGAGACCATCAATATGATCCGCGAGGAAAATCTCGATATCCGCACCATCACCATGGGAATCTCGCTCTACGACTGCGTCAGCGACGATCCGGCGCGGCTCTGCGAGAAGGTTTACGATAAAATCACGCGTACTGCCGAGCATCTCGTTGCAACGGGATGCGACATTGAGAAGCAGTACGGCATTCCGATTGTCAACAAGCGCGTCTCCATCACCCCGGTTTCGCTGATCGGCGGCGCCCTCGACGAGGACGGCTTCGTCAAGCTCGCGCACACGCTTCAGCGTGCGGCCGATACGCTCGGCATCAACTTCATCGGCGGCTTTTCCGCCCTTGTACATAAGGGAATGACCCGTGCCGACGATGCGCTGATTTCAGCCATTCCGCAAGCTCTCACCGAGACCCGCTGTGTCTGCTCGTCGGTCAACGTGGCCTCAACCAAAGCCGGCATCAACATGGACGCCATTCAGCGCATGGGCCGTGTTATCAAGCATACCGCATACCTCACGCGCGACGAGGGCTCGATCGGCTGTGCAAAGCTGGTCGTCTTCGCCAACGTCCCCGAGGATAACCCCTTTATGGCGGGTGCCTTCCACGGTGTCGGTGAGCCCGAATCGGTCATCAACGTCGGCGTCTCCGGCCCCGGCGTCGTCGCCTCGGCCATCAAGCGGGCGGGTGATTGCGATCTGTCCGAGCTTGCCGACGTCATCAAAAAGACGGCGTTCAAGATCACCCGCGTCGGTCAGCTGGTCGCCAAGGAGGCGGCAAGCCGGCTGAATACGCCCTTCGGCATCGTTGACCTCTCCCTCGCTCCCACTCCTGCCATCGGCGACTCGGTCGCTCACATTCTGGAGGGCATGGGACTTGAGA
>JAZNCR010000175.1:0-10041 GCA_045587605.1 Eubacteriales bacterium | reverse complement strand
TCATCACACAACTCCTTGGCCCACAGAACGACATGGCTACGATCCGACTTCCCCCTCACCCGCTCCCACGGGAGCTCCCCCGGGGGAGAGCCTATTTTTGACGTTGCAAAATATACATCCGGCAATTGCACCTATATCGGTGCAATTATACCATCTTTTTCAAGTATAATCGAGAAGAAAATCAAATCCCTCCTACTTCCTTTTGTGTTTCCGCACGAATATGCAGCCAATTTTGTAGGGCGGGGGCTTGCTCCCGCCGATTCATGCGATTTCGGGTGCAGCAGGCGGCGGGAGCAAGCCCCCGCCCCACACTTATGTTCGATGAAATCCTACAGCGGGAACACATTATCGAATTTGGACAGAAAATTTTGAGGTTTTTTGATTATGCATACGATAAATGATTACGATCGGCTTGTTGGCAAGCAGATCGCAAAGGAGCGAGTCCGCCGCGGAATCACACAGGAGCAGTTTGCCGCAAGACTGCAAACCAACGGCTGTGATCTGACGCGAAGCGCGATTGCAAAAATCGAAGCCGGGCAACGGCATATTTATCTCTATGAATTAAAAATCTTCTCCATCGCTTTAGACTGCACATATAATGACCTTATGCCATAAAACAACAGGCGATCCCCCGTGGGATCGCCTGTTGTTTTAATATAAGATGATTAGATAAGTCGTAATTTTTTCACCGTCTCGTTACCGTCCAGCCGAATGTAGCTGTGCGCTCTGCCGTCAAAGCCGGCTTCGATCAGATGGTCGCCGACCATCGCTTGCAGATTGTGTGCGGTTTCCAACGCCATGGTAATCTCGTCGTAGACGTATCCGTCAATGATGAGCTCGTTTGTCCGCTTAACACGGCGATAGCAGACATGATATCCTGCCACCTCGGCCTCAAGCAGAATTTTGGCCTTCACGCCCATATCGGCCGGCTGCGGTACACTGCCTGCACTGATCAGCTCCTCTCCCACCTCGGCATCCTCTTCTTCCTCGGGAACGACCGTGCGCAAATGGCCGTAGCGCACACCGCTGATCAGGTAGTACATAACCCACACGTGGAAAATAATCTCAAGCAAGCCGGGCAAGCTCCCATCGCCCAGATACACGAGCAGGCTGATACCGATCAAAAACATGGAGTCAAACGAGAAGAGAATCAATGCCACGATCATCCAGCCGTAATGCTTTTTGCTCATGAAGAACGGAACAATATACAAAAGAATGGAGAACACGGCAATCACAACACCCACCTGCAACGGAAAAAGCGCATCCGGCGGAAGAGAAAAAACAAGCGCATACAGGGGGAAGGATGCCGAAAAAAGCATCATGAAATTACCGTCAAGTCCGATTACAATCAGGTTGATCACCGTCAGGGCAATCATGATAAACAAATTTGAGCGCGCCGAATTATATTTCTGCTCAATCACGCCGCGGGACGGAAACTGTTTGTTCGTTTTCTTCATTGTTTTTCCTCCTTTAGTGTCGGTTTGACAATATTATACCATACGCTCTGCCTTTTTCCAATCTTTTTCTTTATTTTCCCATCCTCTCATACACAGCACCGGGCGGGAGAAGACCGGCCTCGGCGAGGTGGTCTGCATAGGCAGACTCGACGAGGGAAAAGCTGCCGTCATCGTTATAGTCGACGACCGTAACCGATGCATTCGGCGGGAAAGGCACATGGTTGATCGCCTCGATCGGCAGTCCCTGCCAAAGGGTGAGCATGGCACGAAGGGGCGTGCCGTGGCTGAAGACCGCCACCGTTCTGCCCTTATTTTCAAGAGCGATACGGTCAAAGGCGGCACTTACCCGCCGCACAAGCGCGCGCACCGATTCGCCGTCGGTGCAAACCGCATTGACGAAATCATGATGCCACGCATGGGCATCGGCGGCATAATTCCGCATCACTTCACTGTGCGGAATTCCCTCCCACGCGCCTAAATTGATCTCGCGCAGATCGCGCTCACGAAAAATGGGAAGTCCGCGCCGCTCGGCGGTCGGACGTGCGGTCATCACAACGCGGAGCAGGTCGCTCGAATAGATCCGGTCGATCGGATATCGGTCAAGATATTTTGCGCTCTCCTCGGCCTGTTTGCGACCGAATGCGGTCAGCGCAACGTCGGTATGTCCGCAAAAAAAGCCGGCAAGGTTTCCCTCGCTCTGCGCATGACGGACAGCAATGATTCGGGTCATGGTTCTCCTTCTGTCAGCTCTCTTCGGTTTCGATCTCGACAAGTCCGTCCGGCGTTTCTACCGGATCGTGACGGTTGAGCAAGAATTTTCTTTTTGCACGGACCTGCCCCCCTGTTCCGATCGATCATATATAATAAGATCATTGTACCATATTTCGACAGGATATGCAACAAAAATATTCCTTTCTTGTCTTTTGCGAAAAACTATGCTATACTGTAGATACAATAACGAACGGAGGTGTGAAATGAGAGACGGCTGGAATCCCTGGCACGGATGCCGCAAGATCAGCGAAGGATGTGCAAACTGCTACGTGTATCGCATCGACGCCCTGCACGACCGCGATCCCGCAACACCCCACCGCACGGGTGCGTTCGGGCTTCCCCTGCGCAAGACCCGCGCGGGCGAATTCCGCGTTTTGCCCGGAAGCACGCTCGCAACCTGCTTTTCCTCCGATTTTTTCCTTGAGGATGCCGACGAATGGCGGCGCGAGGCATGGCAGATGATCGCCGCTCGCCCCGACGTTACCTTTTATTTCATTACCAAACGCATATCGCGTTTCAGAGAATCCCTGCCCGAGGATTGGGGAGACGGATACCCCAACGTGCGCATCGGGTGCACCTGCGAGAATCAGCGCAGAGCCGACGAGCGGCTTCCCCTCTTTTTGTCCCTCCCCATCCCACACCGTTTTATCGTCTGCGAGCCCCTGCTGGAAGCGATCGACCTCTCGCCCTATCTTGACGGCCGCATTGAGGAGGTCTCGGTCGGCGGCGAGTCGGGAGAGGGCGCCCGCGTGTGCGACTTTGCATGGATCGAGACGATCCGCGATGCCTGCGTGAGTGCCGGTGTTCCCTTCCGTTTTCATCAGACCGGTGCGAATTTCCGCATGAAGGGCAAGGCATACGTCATTCCCCGCCATAAGCAGCACGAACAGGCTAAACGCGCCAATATTGATTTCACACCGTAAGGGAACTTTTCCCTCTCTTTTTCGTCTGTATTTATATCAAGAAAAAGGAGGTCTCACCGCATGGCACTTCATCTGACAAATATCACCGCCTGCGCCCTGCTTGCCGCCCTGCTCTGCTCCGGTGCGCATCTGCCGCCCGAGCCCCCAAAAGAAGAACTCACCGTGAAGGAGGTTGTTGATACCATGGAAAATCAAACCTATTCCGCCGCGACGGCAGAGCTGGCCCTTCGCCTGCTTCGCCTGACGGCCGACGATTCCACCCGAATGGTGTCCGCACTTTCCCTCTCCGAAGCCCTTGTGCTTTTGACCGAGGGGGCGTCAGGCGAGACGCTGGCTGAGCTCGAAGGTGCAATCGGGATGCGGCTTGGCGATCTGCGCGAGGCGCTTCCTGCATATCTTGCCTCCCTGCCCTCCACAGACGACGCCGCATTCCGTTCCGCCAACTCGGTTTGGGCGGAGGAAAACGGATTTTCCTTGAATGAGGATTACGCTGAGCGGCTGAAGCGGCTGTACGGCGCGGAAATTCACCCCGTTTCCTTTTCCCGAAGCAATACGGCAGGTCGGATCAACGGCTGGGTGTCCGACGCCACCGACGGCATGATCGGGAAGCTTGTCAGCGAGGATGACGTCCGCGGACTGACCCTGCTTCTGCTCAATGCACTTGCCTTTGACGCAAAATGGGAAAAGCCCTTTGCCGAAACGACCGTACCGGGAGATTTTCGGTGTGCGGACGGCAGGACGGCAAAGGTCGAGTATATGACAAGCAAGTCCGATCGCCTGCTCATCGACTGCGGCGGTACGCTCGGCTTTGTCAAGCCCTACGCGGGAAACGCTTACAGCTTCGTTGCCCTTCTCCCGCCGGAGGACGTTTCGCTTGAAGAATATCTGCGCGGGCTTGACGGAGAAAAATTCATCGCACTCGTGAACAGCGCATCGGTATGCGACAATCTGAAGATCAGGATGCCGAGATTCAAGCTGGATTACACCATTACACTCAACGACGCGCTGAAGGCGATGGGCGTCAAGCGCGTCTTTGACGAGGCAAACGCCGAGCTTGACGGCATCGGATGCGCCGCAGGAAATCTCTACGTCGACACCGTTCTGCAAAAGACCCATATTGATGTGGATACCGAGGGAACCCGTGCCGCCGCCGTCACGGCGATCATGGTAAAGGTCACCTCAATGATGATGCCGATCGAATACCGCGAGGTCAATCTTGATCGCCCCTTCCTCTACGCCATCGTGGACAACGCAACCGCAACCCCCATCTTCATCGGCACCTTTGCCGCACCGCAATAAAAAAGCAAGCCTGCCGCAAACCGAAGGGTTTACGGCAGGCTGATATTTTGCATCCGTACGCATCCGTATGCTTGCCGACGGATGGGAGCGGGCGCATGAATTTTTCTCCCAAAACAGGAAAAACTATCCCCGTCCCGATTTATATCCCCGAGAGAGCGGCGCGGATACAGGCTTCCCATGCTTCTTCGGCGATCCGAAGAAATTCGCGCTCCCGTTCGGGCACGCGGCGGTGCAGAATACGGCGGAACTCCCCGCCGTCCGGTATTTTTCCCGGCTGACAGAGGGTCGGCAGATCGTGAATGAGGCGGCGAAGAGCCGCTTCCGCCTCACGGGGAGCTTCCCCAAGCGCACCGCCCCGCGCAAGCAGTCGGTCGGACGCGATGCAAAGGCGCGAGAGCGCGTAACCGACGGCGGCAAGGTCCGCCCGCGGAAGCGGGGTGGAGAAGTCACGCCACAGCGCATCCTCAAGCGCCGCCAGAAGGGGCTCGGCGCTCTTTCCGCCATCCGGTATACCGATCAGCGCCGCAAGCGCAGAGAGCAAAGAAAAAATTCGATTTGTTTTCATCCGACACCTCCAAACAGCATAGTCATGCCCCAGCCGAGCAGGGCGCAGATCGGGAAGGTCAAGCCCCACGCGAGAAGCATCTCCCCCACGACGCGCCGCTCAAGCCCCTTCCCTGCCCCCATCATTGCACAGGTCTTGGCGTGTGTAGTGGAGACCGGGAGACCCGCAACCGTGCAGCCAAAGAGGCAGACGGCAGACGCAAGATCGGCCGAGAACCCCTTTGCGGGATCAAGCTTCACCATCCTCGTGCCGACGTTGCGGATAATGCGCCCGCCCCCGAGCATCGTACCTGCGGCCATGGTCGCCGTACAGACAAGGGCAATGCCAAGCGGGATATTGTGGGCAGCTGCGTTTCCCTCTCCCCGCGCAAGCGAGAGCACGAGCATGAGAACAGCCATGAATTTCTGTCCGTCCTGTGCACCGTGGCAAAAGGAGGTCGCCGCCGCGCCGAAAATCTGCGCTCCGCGAAATACACGCATCGTGCGGCGGCGATCCCGTTTTTCGCACAGATGCGCAATCCCGCCCGCCGCAAGCATCGCGGCGACATATACGGGGAGTGTGGAGACAAGAAGCCCCACGAGCACCTTTCCCCATTCTGCCGCCCGTATCCCCGCCAAGCCCTTCTGCAAAGCGATCGCCGAGCCGGTCAGACCCGCAATCAATGCGTGGCTTTCACTGGTCGGAATGCCAAGCCGCCACGCCGCAACCGCCCAAAGCACCACGGCACACATCGCCGCCGACAGTGCACGGAGCGCCGCATCGGTGTCTCCCCCGAAATCGGCAACGGCAAAAACGGTCGAGGCAACCGCGCCGCCGAGCGGCAGGGCGGCAAGCCCTCCCGCCAGATTACCCGCCGCCGCCAAAAGAATAGCGCGGCCGATCGGCAGCGTGCGGGTCGCAACGCAGGCGGCGATCGCACTCGGCGCATCCGTCCAGCCGTTAACAAAAATCACGCCGAACAGAAGTGCTACGGCCGCCACGGTCGGGATATTCACGCATATCACTCCCATCCGTTTTTGTATGCTTTAAGATATACCTGAGCAGGACGCGGGATAAATACCGAAGTCATCTCTCGCAAAAAGGTGTCGAATCAAGCAAGAAAAGCGAGAAATAAGACTTGACCCCGACGCATATTTCGTGTATAATATAAGTATGTATACGCATTTCCGTCCTTGAATATGATTGAGGAGTTTATTTATGAACGTCAACGTAAAAAAATTAGTTATCTCCATACTCTGTGTACTCGCTCTTTTCATTCCGACCTACCTCGCCATCGGCAGCTACCTGATCACCAAGGATGCGCCGGTCGATGCAAAAAAGGTCGACCGTTTGGACATTGCCGATCCCGAAGGACAGACCTTCAGGGTTGCCGCCGCTGAGGAAGGAAACGATATGGTTTCGCTCTTCAACGAAATGAACGAGCGCGCAGCCAAGCGGGACGAGCTTCCCGCACAGCTGGTCGGTGAGCCCTTCTACAAGGTCACCTATCACACCGGAAACAAATCGGTGGATTTCAAATACTATTTCTCGGCTGACGCACAGAATTGCTATTACGTGGACAACTTCGGTGACGTTTATCAGATTTCCGCCGAGGATGCGGCAAGGTTCGTCTCCACGCCCTATGCCGTTTCGCTCTACGAGGCATCGGCAACACCCGAGCTTCTGACCATGAGCGGAAAGGATATCGTTCCCGCGGAAATCTCCTGGAGCTACCGCGCCGCAAACGGTGCCTTCCTCGCCCGCACGAATCTCAAAACCGAGGATGAGGTGCTTGCCTATAAGATGGACGGCGGCGTTGCCTTTGAATTCTCGATTGAGCCCGACACCCTTGCCGTCCGCATCTTCGACGGCGAAGCCCTGATCTTCGACGGCAGCTACGAACAGCTCTCCACCTTCTCCCTCAAGGAATCCAAGACCCTTTCCTTTGAGCTGAAGGCGAACTGGTATGAGGATGCTTCCCGCGCTTACTACGGTGAGGCAAGCTACAAGTTCTCTGCCAACGTGGTTGCACCCGCAGAATTCTTCCTCGGCCGCTCCGAGGTTGAGCCGGGCGACTTCGTCGTGCTCTCGGGCATTAACGTTGCCGATATCAACAAGCTTAAGTTCACGAGCGAGCCCTCCATCAACTACACGCCGACCTTCTTTGCCGACGGCAATTACGTACACGCGCTGATCCCGATCTCCTACGATCTCGAGTACAGCCCCACTTACACCTTTACCGTTACCTACGGTATCACCGAGCAGACCATCAACCTCAACGTCAAGGAAAAAACCTTCGGCTCGCACAATTACGACATTTCCGAGACGCTGATCCGCGCACACCGCACCGAAACCACCCTCAAGACCTTCAACGATCTTGCCGCCGAGCTTGCTCGGACCGCCGATCCGACCGCATATTTTGACGGAAAATTCATCGATTACAGTGAGCCGGATCTGAAATGGACCATCGTCACCGGTATCGGCCGCTTCCGCACCATCAAGGCAACCGATGAGGTATACCGCCACAACGGTGTTGACTTCTATACACACGCCGGACTTGACGTGCCCGCGCTCAACAACGGCCGTGTCATCTACACCGGCATGACCGATCTCGCCGGCAGAATGGTTGTCATCGAGCACGGCTACGGGCTCAAGACCTGGTATGCACATCTCAACGAGATCAGCGTCAGCGTCGGCGATACGGTAACGACCGGACAGGCCATCGGTAAGACCGGAAGCACCGGTTTCACCGCCTTCAGCGGCGTTCACCTGGGTATGTCGGTCTACGACGTCCCCGTCTCCCCCTACCCGCTGTGGGAGAATGGCGTAGAAATTTATTTTGAGAAATAAATTGAAAACAAAATCAAAAAGTACCGGCGCAAAAGCGCTGTGTTCTAAAAGACAGTTTTTGTTGACTTTGATGAAGTCAACACTTGTCAAAAAAGAGGACAGAGAATGTAAAATCGCATTCTCTGTCCTCTTTCTGTCGGTATAAATTAAATTTTTGAATTGTCCTTTAGATAGCTGCCCATGGCAATATTTTCTTCTATGCCTTTTGAATTAAATTCGGGGAAACAAAGCAAATAGTAGTCGCACTCGTCGCAACAACACGCAAAGCCTTGCTCGCCGTTGCCAAGACAAACTGTCGGCTCTCCGGGCGTAAGCTCTACGCCGGTAATATCGATTACCCTTTTTTGAATATTTTTGCCCATATATCCCCCATCAGCATATAAAAAAGGTGCGCAACCGAAGCCACGCACCGAAAACCGCAAACTCCGATTGCTGCTACACAAACTAAATTAGAATTAGGGCATTTACCATAACCATTTAGTAGAGCTTGCGATTTTTCCAAGTTCAAAAATAGTTATGGCGAAAAAGGGTACAAATATCCCGATAAAGACAAAAATACCACTAATTCTAATATTCAGTTTGTGTAGCATACTTATTATACCACATACTTTGAGAAAAATCAAGCAACTTTAAAGAAAACTTTAAGCTTATAATGCACCTTCCGGGAGAGCAAAAATTATATCGTCATTTTTCTTGACAAGCACTGCATTTGTGGACACAAATGCAAAAACACGGCATACTTCTTCCGAGATATACCGTATTCTTGCAAAACTGTCCTTTAGGGTACGACTCTAAACGGCTGTCCTTTTTTGCAGGATCGACCATCGTCCGTCCATACGGCGTGAGTAAGATAGAGCTCTGCGAGCGGTACCCGCGCGAGAAAGAATAAATCCCCCGAATCGGGGGATTTATTCTTTCTCGTTTACACAAACAAACGGAAGGCACTCGGTAATGCGTATACGGTAGACAGCTCGTCCGCGTCTGCCCAGATGAAGGGGGGCATGGGTGCGGCACATTCGATGGGATAGGCACGCATCCGCCACTCAACGTGGGTAAAGATATGCGTTCGATCGATCGGCTCACCGACCGACAGGGGCATACATCCCCATTCCTCCGCCTGCGCTATTACTTCCTCGGCAGACAGATGCGAGAGAAGATTGGGCAATTCAAAGAGCCCCGCGAGAAGTCCTGTCGGCGGGCGGCGGAGAATGGCCAGCCTTCCCGCACAGCGGAGCAGAAAGACGGTTCGCTCCTCAATCCGTCGGGCGCGTTTTGGCGCGCGGACGGGATAGCACTCGGGATTCCCCGCCAGATGTGCGGCGCAGAAATCGGCGCAGGGACACTCGGCACAGCGCGGCTCTCCCCGCGGAATACAGACGGTTGCCCCAAGCTCCATCAGCGCCTGGGTAAAATCCCCGCAGTGCCCCGCCGGATATACTGCCGCGAGTGCATCGCGGTACGCCGCCTTGGCTGCGGGAAGATCCACACAGGTATCATCCGCACAAATGCGGCTCACAACCCGCAGAACGTTGCCGTCAACGGCGGGAATCGGCTCGTTATAGCAAATGGAGGCAATCGCGCCGGCGGTGTAGTCCCCGATCCCGGGCAATGCGCGGATTGCGGCGTATTCGCGTGGAAAAACGCCGCCGTGCCGTGTCACAATATCACGGGCGGCACGGCCGAGCTGTCTGGCGCGGCTGTAATAGCCGAGCCCCTCCCAAAGCTTGAGCAGCTGCTCCTCCGACGCATGGGCGAGGGCCTCAATATCGGGAAACGCGGAGAGGAAGCGAGCATAATAGCCGCGAACGGCCTCGACGCGGGTCTGCTGCAGCATAATCTCGGAGAGCCAGACGTGATAGGGGTCACGGTCGGCGCGCCACGGGAGCTCCCGCGCGGCGTGCGCGTACCACGGCAGAAGGGCATCCGGTAGCTTTGCAAGCGGTGCGGTATTCATTTCACACCTCCATTCCGCCGCCATGGCGACGGTACAAAAAGTATCGAAACCCGCCCTCTCTCCAAAAAATTATCTTCTCCCCCGTTTTCGACCGAGATACGATCCGCCGACGGCAAAGGGCAAAACCGCACCGTGGAGCGCAAACGACAGACCCATCGGCATCGGCTGTGCGTCGGAAAAGACAGGGAGAATCGAGAGAACGGAAAAAACAAGCAATAAAAATGCGGCACTCAAAAGTCCGCA